>JAPLMO010000387.1 GCA_026386995.1 Planctomycetota bacterium
CCGCGGCGGCTGTGGACCGCCGGCCAGAAACCTCGCGTCGAGAAGCCGAAGAAGGGCAGGGGCTCTTACGACCGGGACCGCGAGGACCGCGATCTTCGCCGTGATGTTGAGGAAGACCTCGGCAAGAGTTCTGCGGATTTCAGTGCCCGCACAGCGCGTTCCCGCCCGCCGAGACCGCCGGCCTCTGCCGCACCATGGCCGCCGTGTACTGCAAGAAACTCAAGAAGTTGGTGAACAAGAACGGGCCGTGCGTGTGGAAAAAGGAATCCGCGGGGAAAAAACACCGCACCAAGAAGTGATTTGCGGCTATGGCTTACCGAGGTCTTCCTCAGCCTCGCGGCGAATCGCGCGGTCCTCGCCGGTCCGGTCGTAAGAGCCCCTGCCTTTCTTGGGCTTCTCGACGCGCGGTTTCTGGCCGGCGGTCCACAGCCGCCGGGGGAAGTGCGGCTTCTTAGGCTTCTTGCGTTTGTCGCGGCCGGCCATCAGTCGAACTCCAGTTTCAGGGCACACCGGGCCACTCGCCGCAGTTTGCCGGCCTGGACGTGAACGCCCAGCCCCGGCCCGCTCATCGCCCGCACGAACCCGCCGTAACCGAACGAGAGCCGCTCGCGCGTGACGTCGGACCTGAGGAGGAACCGGCCGTACGACCCTTCGGAGAACCTCACGCGGCGGCCCAGGAGTTCCAGGAAGATGCGGCCGGCGGCCGTCAGGATGCCCGTCTCGCCGACCATGCACCCGAGTTGAAAATCGGCGCCCAGCCGGTGCGCCAGTTGCGCCATCCGCAAACTCTGCACCAGGCCGCCGTTCTTGGAGATGCGGATGTTGAAGAAGTCGACTTGCCCTGCGCGGAACCGTTGCTCGGCCTCGCGCAGGGTGATAAGGCTCTCGTCGAGCATGATCGGCACGCTGGTGCGGCGCCTCAGTTCCGCCAGCGCCCCCTCGTTGCCCTTGGCCAGCGGCTGCTCGACGGCGATGACGCCGTAACGGGCGAGCATCTCGCCGCGGCGCACGGCTTCCGCAAGGTTCCACGCGCCGTTGGCGTCGACGCGTAGGGTGCGGCGCGTCGGGCCGCGCTTGCGCTTCAGGCCCCGACCCAGTTGCCGGACGCACTCGGCCAGATTGGCCTCGTCCTGCGCGGCGTCCTTGCCCACCTTGAGTTTATAGTCGCGGAACTGGAGCAGGCGCATCATCCGCAGGCTCCGCCGGACTTTCGCCGGCGCTCCCGAAGAAATAATGCCGCTCACGCGCCGAAGCAGCCGGTGAGGCTTCAGGCCCATCTGGCCGGCGAGCATGTCGGCCACCCGCACGCCGCGCGACCGGCCAACGGCGTCGAGGTAGGCCAGATCGCACGCGCACCAGGCGGCGTTGTGGACGACGCGGCCGTCCTCGACAGGCGGCTCGGCCAGCGGCGCATCGGTCCGAAAACGCGCGGCGTAGATTTCCCGGATCACCTTGACGGCCGATTCGAGGGTCTCGCCGGTGACATAATCGCGCGGGATACCCTCGCCCCAGCCGACCGCGCCGTCTTCAAGTTCCAGGCGCACCAGGACGCCCGTGCTGGTCGAGCGGCCGGCCCGGGCGTGCTCGAACCGGATCCGCATCGGGATCTCGTACGTCCAGACCTGAAGGCTCTTGGTTCTCGGCGGCATTCTTCCTCTGCTCGTAGTCCGTCAACTTTGATTACCCGGGTGCCACGGCTGCGCCGTTTGCAGCCGTGCTTGCCCGCCGAAGACCACGGCTGCAAACGGCGCAGCCGTGGCACCCGCAGATTCAGGCGTGACAGAGCACCAGGCCCTGTCGATTATCGGCGTATCGGCTGCATACGTCAACCGGCCGTATTGTTTGAAACCACGGCCCCTCACTGGTAGTATTGCTCGCTGGTGAAGAATGCTCCCTTTACGCCTGGAACATCTCACGAAGCGATTCGGCGCCGTGACGGCCGTGGACGACGTGTCCCTGGCGGTCGAGCCGGGGGAACTGTTTTTTCTGCTCGGGCCGAGCGGATGCGGCAAGACGACGCTCCTGCGGATCGTCGCGGGGTTCTACGAGCCCGACGCCGGCCGCGTCTTCTTCGGCGATAAAGACGTGACCGCCCTGCCCCCGCATCGGCGCCGCTGCGGCATGGTGTTCCAGAACTACGCCCTCTGGCCGCACCTGACGGTGCTGGAGAACCTGACGTTCGGGCTGGCGGTGCGCGGCGTGGAGAAGGCCGAGCGCCGGCGTCGTGCCGGGGCGATGCTGGAGGTCGTCCAGATGGCCGAGTACGCCCGCCGGCGTCCGACGCAACTTTCGGGCGGCCAGCAGCAGCGCGTGGCCCTGGCGCGGGCCCTGGTGATTCAGCCGGACCTGCTGCTGCTGGACGAGCCGCTCTCGAACCTCGACGCGAAGTTGCGCCTCCAGATGCGGACCGAAATCCGACGCATCCAGCGCTCCGCCGGCGTCACCAGCGTGTACGTGACGCACGACCAGGACGAGGCCCTGGCGATGGCCGACCGCCTGGCGGTCATCCGCGACGGGCGCATCGAGGCCCTCGGCAACCCGCGAGACCTCTACCTGGACCCGCCAAATGTGTGGGTGGCGGGCTTCCTGGGCGCTACGAACCTCGTGGAGGGGCGCCTCCGCAGCCGCGACGGCGCGGGCGCAACCGTTGAGACTTCGTTCGGCATTGTTCGGACTTTGCACGCGCCGCCCGACCTGGCGCCGGGCGCCGTTGTAACGATCAGCGTGCGGCCGGAATCGGTCCGGCTGCTGGCGCCGGAAGGCGGAGCGCCGACGGAAAACGTGTTTCCGGCGACGGTCCTGGCGCGGACGTTTCAGGGCGAGACCGAGCAGGCCCGCGTGCGGCTGGGGGCGATCGAGGTCACGATCTCCGACCGGCCGACCGCCCTGCCGCCGGTCGCACCGGGGGGCGCGGCCCGGGCACATATTCCCGCCGACGCCGTGCGGGTGTTTGCCCGCCAGGCCGAGGCCGCAACTGCCACCGTTTAGCCGTCGCCGTCAACGTTTAGCCGTCGCCGGTACGGCGACGTTCCTTGTTGTGCGCCTGCGGCTATTCGCGTCGCCGTATCGGCGACGGCGGAGCAAGCGATCATCGGACCAACGTTTGGCATGAGGGGGAAGGGGAGGAGAGTGCCAATGGCCGCCGGGAAAATGAAGATCGAATCATTGTGTGCGATGGCCGCCGTCCTCGTGTTACCGGTTCTCGCGGGGTGCGATGGCAAAGTAGAACTTCAAGGCCAAGTCGTGGAGGGTTCTGGGCCGGCGTCTATCTTTGTCCCGACAGAGGACATGCCGGCAAGTACAGGCAAGTTCATAGAGGGCGCAACTATTGAGTTGTGGGAGAAGGGCAAGCAACGGCTGTTGGCGGAGAAGCGAAGCCGGGCGGACGGCTACTTTGACATTGGCAACATTGGGCTTTACGAGTCCGGCATGGAGTATACGCTTCGAGCCTACGCCGATGGCTACCAACCTCTTGAAACCAGGGTTACTCTGAAAAAGATAAAGTGCTGCTTTGGAATCATTAATCTGACTCCGGTTGCGCGAGAGAGTAGAGAATAGGGCCAGCGATTGCATGCTATTTGGCTGCAGCAACAAAACCGCATCTGCCGAGAGGGCTGCGGCCCGGGCTCAAGTTCCGGCCGACGCCGTGCGGGTGTTCGCACGCCAAGCCGGGGCCGCAATGACGAGCGCACCGTTAGGGGTTCAAGCGTGAAGCATTTTGCCGTACTGGCAGCAATCGTCGCCCTGGGCCTCGCCGGCTGCGGCGGCGATTCGTCGCCGGCCGCCGGAACTGACACACTAATCATCTACTCGCCCCACGGCGACGAGATCCGCGAGGAGTTCACGCAGGCATTCCGCGCCTGGCACAAGACGAAGACCAGCCGCGACGTTGACGTTTCGTGGCCCGACCCCGGCGGCGGCGGAACCCAGGTCCTGAAGCGCCTGGAGGATAAGTTCCGCGCCGGCCGGTTCGACATCGACCTGGTGTTCGGCGGCGGGCCGATCTTCGACCAGATGAAGCAGCGCGGGATGCTCCAGAAAACGCCCCTGCCGGAGGACGTCCTGGCGGCGATCCCGCCAAAGGCCGCCGGCCAGCCACTCTACGACCCCGACGGGCACTGGTACGGCACCGCCCTCTCGACGTTCGGGCTGATCTACAACCGCATGCTCATCAAGGACAAGGGCATGCCGGAGATCACGGACTGGCTGGCGGTGGCCGATCCGAGGTATTTCGGTTACGTCGGCGCGGCCGATCCCGCCAAGTCGGCCACCGCCGTGAAGGTGTACGAGATCGTCCTGCAGGCGTTCGGATACGAGCGCGGCATGGGAATCCTGGTGCGACTGGGTGGCAACGCGCGGGAGTTTTACAGTCAGGCCAGCGACGTGCCTCGCAACTGCGCGCAGGGGTTTATCGCCGTCGGGCCGTGCATCGACTTCTACGCCTTCCGGCAGATGCGGAGCGAGGGGGGAAAGAATCTCGGGTTCCTCGCTCCGCCGGGAATGACCGTTGTCACGTGTGATCCGATTGCCGTCTTGAAGAACGCGCCGCACCGGGCGCTGGCCCAGGAGTTCGTGGAGTTCGTCCTGCGTCCCGAGGGGCAGCGCCTGTGGATGCTGCCGGCGGGCACGCCGGGCGGCCCGCGCCAATACACGCTGGGACGACTTTCGGTCCTCCCGACCCTGTACGCGGAAGCCGCCGCCTCATCGGTCGCGCCCGAGGTCAACCCGTTTACGGTCCCGCCGGCGGACTTTTACGACGCGGCCAAGGAGACCCAGCGCCAGGCACTCCTGGCGGACTACCTGCGAGTGGCCCTGGTGGAGAACCACGCGGGCCTGAAGAAGGCGTGGAAGGCCCTAATCGATGCGGGCCTGCCGGCCGACCGCGTGGCGGAACTGACGCGGCCTCTGGTGTCGGAGGAGGAGATGCTGCGGCTGGCCAAGGAGAACTGGACGCCCGTCCTCGTGCCGGAAGATGCGACGCCTGAAAAACAGGCGGAACTGCGGCACCAGCAGGAAGATCGCCAACGACGCAAGAGCGACGTCCTGACACGCTGGAGCGAAGAAAGCCGACGCCGGTACGAGGCCCTGACGAAGTAACCTGGCATAAGGTAGAGCACCGGGTGGCATGGTCACGCTTTTGCGTGACCATGTCGCAGTGACGGGACGTGCGCCGTTCGGGGCACATGGTCACGCAAAAGCGTGACCATGCCACCCGGGTACAAGGCGGTTTCACAAGTATTCGGAACAACCATGCGAGCAGACCTTAAAACCTGGCTCCTGGTCCTCGTGGCAGTCGCATTTCTTGGCCTCTTCTTCTTCTACCCCATCTTCTCGGTCTTCGAGTCGGCCTTGTGGGAATCCACGGGGCCGACGCTCCACTACGTCAGGAACATCCTGTCGAAGGCGACCGCCCAGACCGGGTTTGTGAACGCGCTTTACCTGGCGATCATCACGACGATCCTGGCGTCGGTCCTCGCGGTACCGCTGGCATACTTGCAGGCCCGCACGGAGTTTTTCGGGAAGCGCCTGTTCGGCGTATCGATCCTGGTGCCGATGATCCTGCCGCCGTTCGTCGGGGCGATCGGCCTGAAGCAGGTTCTGGGGCCGTACGGCGTCCTGAATGCGATCCTTGCGCACCTGGGCCTTTCGGACCCGGCGAGCGCCGTCGACTGGTTCCGCGCATACCCGCTGGCGGGGGTCATCATTCTCCAGGCCCTGCACCTGTATCCGATCCTGTACCTGAACGTTGTGGCGGGCCTGGCAAACGTCGATCCGTCGCTCGAGGACGCCGCCCGCAACGTCGGTGCCGGGCCGTGGCGGGTCTTCTGGCGCGTAACGTTCCCGCTGATATTGCCGGCATACTTCGCGGGGGCGGTCATCGTGTTCATCTGGGCGATGACCGACCTGGGAACGCCCCTGATGTTCAACTTCCGCGAGGTGACCGCCGTCCAGATATTCGACCGGATAAGCGAGCCCTCCAGCCCCGATGCCAACGCGATGGTGGTCCTTCTGCTGGTCGCGGTGGCCCTGCTGTACTGGGCGGCGCGGGTCGCCATGGGCGGCCGGGCCCACGAGATGATGTCGGTCGCCACACGGGCCGCCGTGCCGCGGCCCATGGGCGGCACAGGAACCGCCCTGGCGTGGCTCCTCTTCGGCGGCGTAACGCTACTGGCCCTCGTGCCGCACCTGGCGGTCGTCCTCTTCTCGCTCAAGACGGAGTGGCAGGGCACGGTGCTGCCGGCAGGCCTGACGTTGGAGCATCACCGGGCGGCGCTGGCGCACCGGTGGACGCTGCCGAGCATCTGGAACTCTTGCCTCTACTCGCTCGGGGCCGTGGCCATCAACCTCGTACTGGGCGTGTGGATCGGCTACACCCTTGTCCGAAAGAAGTTCCTTGGCCGGGGCGTGCTCGACGCCCTCGTCATGCTGCCGCTGGCCGTGCCCGGGCTGGTCCTGGCGTTCGGGTACCTGAACTGCTATGCCGACTGGGGCGACCGCCTGGTCCAGGCGGGCGTCTGGAGCACGAACTACCTGTACCCGCAGACCAACCCCGTGGCGCTGCTGGTGATCGCGTATGCCGTGCGGCGGCTGCCGCTCATGGTCCGCTCGTCGGTCGCGGGGTTCCAGCAGACCAGCCGCACGCTGGAGGAGGCCGCCCTATCGGTCGGCGCCGGGCCCCTGAGGACGCTCGGTCGGATCACCGTGCCGCTGATCGCCGCCAATCTGGCCGCGGGGGCGATCCTGGTGTTCTCGATGTCGATGCTGGAGGTCTCCGACAGCCTGATCCTCGCGCAGGACGACGCCTTCAACCCCATTACGCGGACGATCTGGCGGATTGACATCAGCGAGTACGCCGTGACGGGCGAGGCGGTGGCCGCCGCCCTGGGCGTGTGGGCGATGCTATTTCTGGCGGTGACGCTCGTGGGGGCGACGGCCCTGATGGGCAAGCGTCTCGGGGCGATCTTCAGGGCATAAGCGGGCCGGGCCGTCAAAGCATTTCATGGCTGTGGACAATCGCGGCAGGCGCAGAGGCCCGCCTTGCACCCCTTGGAATTATGGAGTCAGTTCCGCGCAGCGATTGTTGTGGCATCGGGATGGTTGGCCAGTGGCCAGTCGGCCGCCTTTGCGGCGGCCCGCTCGGCCGCGGCCACGACGGCAGGGTCGAACTGCTGCGGGGCGCCTCCGTGAAGTTGCCGGAGGGTCTCCTCCAGCGTAAGCGCCGGCCGGTGCGGCCGGGCGCGGGTCATCGCCTCCAGCGCTTCGGCCGCCGCCAGGATCCGCGATTCCAGCGGAATGGCGTCGCCGCTGATGCCGTCCGGATAGCCGCGGCCGTCGGACCGCTCGTGATGGTGCCGGATGATGAGGGGTTCCTGCTTCAGGAACTTCAGCCGCGACAGAACCTTGACGCTCACAACGGGGTGCTGGCAGACGATGGCCCACTCGGCCTTCGAGAGCGGCCCGGCCTTCCAGAGCATTTCCGAAGAGATGGCGTTGCGGCCCAGGTCGCGGAGCATGGCCGCCCGGTAGATCGCCTCGACGGTGTCGGCCGCCAGGCCCATCTCGCAGGCGATGGCCGCGGCATAGCGGGCCACGTGCCGCGACTGGCCCCTCGTGTAGACGTTGCGCGCATCGAGGGACTCGATCAGGCGGAAGAGGTCCTCCAGGACGGCCTCGTCGGTGTGCTGTGCGATGGCGTCGACGCGTTTTTCGAGGCCGCGGACTTCTTTGGAGGCGGCCAGGCTGGGCTCGATCTGGCCCTCGCGGACGAGGTTCCAGGTGACGACGCGGTTGCCCCCGAGGTTTTTGGCGCAGTACATGGCCTCATCGGCCATGCGCACCAGCGTGTCGGCGCCCTGCCGATCGCCGGAATTCAGCACGGCCACGCCGAAACTGCCGCTGACACGTATTGCAACATCGCCATATTTGGCCTGACTGTCGTACAGGCTCCGCCGCAGGCCTTCGGCCACGTTGGCGGCCCCTTCGATGTTCGACTCCGGCAGAACCAGCAGGAACTCCTCGCCGCCGTAGCGCGCGATGACGTCGCCGGCGCGCAGGCGCGACCGCATCTTGTCGGCCACGTGCTTGAGGACCTCGTCGCCGGCCTCGTGGCCATACGTGTCGTTGACAACCTTGAAGTGGTCCAGGTCCATGAGGATGACCGATACCGGCTTGCCGCTCCGGCGGGTCCGAAGAAGTTCGTGCTCCAGCAGGAGGGTCGCCTGGCGGCGGTTCATCAGGCCCGTCAGGTAATCGGTTGCGGCCAGGCGGGCGAGTTCTTCGTTGGCCCGCTCGAGGTCGGCCTTGGCCTTCTCGAGCGATTCCTGTACGGCCTTCATCTCCGTGATGTTCCTGATGACGGCGACGTAACCTTCGAGTTCGCCCTCGGGCCCTTTCAGCGGAGAAACGGTCAGGAGGGCCGGAAACGGGCGCCCTCTCTTGTGGCCCATATCGACCTCGGCCTCGAAGAACCCGTCGATGGCGACGGCGGCCCGGATATGCTCGATCGTCACCGGCACATTTTCCGGACGCAGTTGGGCCAGGGTCATCTTGCCGACGACCTCTTCGGCCCGCCAGCCCAGGATATGCAGGCCGCCGCCGGAATAAGAGAGGATGCGGCCGTCGAGGTCGCACGCGATGATGCAGTACTCGCTGGCGCAATTTAGGATCAGCCGGAGTTTCTCGCGTTCCAGGTGGGCCCGCTGGGCCCAAGCACGGTCCTGGGCGGCGGCTTTCTCGGTCCGGACCCGCGCATGACGCAGGTCCCGCATCAATGACAGGAACCCCACGAGGATCAGCAGGGAACCGCCGGCATGCGTCGGCAGGTAAGCGCTAAGGGCCGTGGGCGCGTTCCACCAGTCCGGCATCGCCGTCTTCAGCAACTCATTGGTTTGCCCAATGAGAAGCACGACCAGGCCGACCGTCAGCGCAAGGTAACTCGCCAGTCCGCCGCCCACCCGGCGACGGACAATCGTAGGCACAACGGCCACCGCGATACCCAAAACGCCCAAGCGGAAAATGATGTCGCTGCTGAACCAGCCTTCCAAGCACCCTCCTCACCCATCCCAGGGCGCAGAAAGAGTGCAATTGTGCGGCCTTCTGGTATCGGCGATACCCAGAAAAACCTTGAGCAAACATCTGTGTTAAGCCGGCCGCGGACCGCGGGCGAGAACTAGAGGCTGTCCAGGAGGGCTTCGATGCGGCGCCAGTGGGTTCCGCGCCAAAACAGTTTGGCGCAGCGGTCACAACGGTAGAACTCCTCGCACCAAGCGAAGGTGCGGGGCGGGGCCTCGGGGCGAGCGGATTCCTTCGGAATGGCGAGCAGGCGACCGCCGCAGGCCATGCAGCGCGGCTCGCGGCGCCCGAGGCCGAGGGTGCTGAGGACGAACCGCAGTTGGTCGAACTTGCCCAGGCCGGGCGGAATGAGGACGGCCCGCACGCGGCCGGTCTGGATCGCCCCATGCCGCACGAGGCCGGTGTCGGCCGTCAGGAGGATGCGACCCGAGGCCAGGGCCTGGCGCACAAGTTCCGTGTCGTCTATACCCGCGAGCCATGCGGCATCGTAGCCGGCGGCGCGAAGCCACCGGGCCAGGCCGCCCAGCATGGCGTCGCACCAGAAGGCGGGGGCGTCACCGGCGTTGGGGAGGTCGGTTGCCATGGGCACGTCGCCCGATTGCGCCCGACGCGGCGGGTACGGAGACCCGCCGCGCCAAATGAAGTCCAGCCCGTGGCGTTACGCGCCGAACTTGGCCAGGCGGCCGGCGTGCGCCAGCGCCAGCGGCATCAGGTGCTTGCTGGGCCTTAGGCCCAGGTTTCCGTGCAGGCAGGTCTTCTCGCAGAACTTCTGAGCGCCGTCGCGGCGGGCGGTCTTAGCCCACAGCAGCACCGGCACCGGGTGCCACGAGTGGCCCTTCATCGCGCTAGGGGTCGAGTGGTCGGCCGTGACGATCAGGACGTCCGGCGCAAGTTTCAGGATATCGGGGATGGCGGCGTCGGCGTCCTCGATGTAGTGGACTTTGGCGTCGAAGTTGCCGTCCTCGCCGGCCTTGTCGGTGTGCTTGTAGTGCAGGAAGAAGTAGTTGTACTTATCCCACTTGGCGGCCATGGAAGCGACGTCCCTGGCGATCTCGTTGGTGGCGTCGAGGGCTTCCATGCCGACCAGGCGCGCCACGCCGCGGTACATCGGCGTGCCCGCAATGACGGCCGCATTGACGCCAAACCGCTCTTCCATCGTCGGCCAGTTGGGCCGCTTCGCAAAGCCGCGCGCCAGCACGCCGTTGGCCTTCTTCTCGCTCGCCAGGACGTTCATCGCCTGCTTCAGGGCCTTCTGGGCGATACGGGCGGTGCGCGAACTTTCGCGCGTGTCATCCGTCATGCGGATGTCCAGCGGCGGCACACCTTCCTTCTGCGGATCGGTGTCTTCCAGGCCGTCGCCCAGGTCTTCGCCGCGCAGCACCAGCAGCGCCCGGTGCTCCTTGACAGGCGCCCAGTGGACCTCCACGCCCTCCACCTTGCGGACGGCCTCCTGGAGCCTGGCGACCACCAGTTGGGACTCCTCGGTCGGGATGCGCCCCGCGCGGCGGTCGATGATGTTGCCCTTCGCATCGAGCGTGCAGAAGTTGAGGCGAGCGGCCACGTCGCCCTGGCGATAATCGAAGCCGACGCCGACGGCCTCCAGCGCCCCGCGGCCGATCTGGTACTCGATCGGGTCGTATCCGAAAAGCCCCAGGTGACCGGGCCCGCTGCCCGGCGTCACGCCGGGATACACGGGTTCCAGTAAGCCGCAGGAAGCCTCGGCCATGAGGCGGTCGGCATTGGGGGTGCGAGCGGCCTCCAGTTCGGTCTTGCCTTCCGGGCCGGATGGAATGCCGCCCAGCCCGTCCCAGACGTACAGAACGATCTTCGCGTTGCTCTCACGAAGCAGGGGCTTCAGGTCCATGTCCGCCATGTCTTCCTCCCGATGATCGAACGACTGCCCATTGCGCGAGCCGCCGGCTGCTTGTGCTCCGGACTCAGACAACTACGGCCCGGCGCGGCGGCGAGCGATCAACATACCGTTTCGGCAGGGGATGTTCAAGGACTTCGCCCCCACCGCGCGTACTGCGTCACTCTTGAGGGGGGTGGCATGGTCACGCTGTTGCGTGACCATGCGGCAGTGACGGACCAGGCGCCGTTCGAGGCACATGGTCACGCAACAGCGTGACCATGCCACCCTCGTAAGTGACACACTGCCACCGCGCAAGAACGCGGCGGGTACGCAGACCCGCCGCGCCAATGCACGATCCTGGATTGCTCTAGCGTTTCTTCAGCAGAATAAACATCTGGCGGTCGCCGACGCGGACCAGCATCGGGATGCCCTTGGCAATGTCGGCCTTGGCAATGATCTCCCGCAGTTCCGCGACGCTGCTGACCTTCTGGCGGTCCACCTGAAGGATGAGCATGCCTGGCCTCAGGCCTGCCAGCGCCCCCAGCCCGCCCGCCTCCACGTTGATAATGAGGACGCCCTGGCCGGACTTGTAGCCGTACTTCTGTGCGGCTTCCGGGGTGACGTTACTTACCTCGATGCCGAGAGCCTTGAGGTTTGCCGGAGCGCCCGGTGCCGCCGCCAGCGCTTCCGGCTGCGCTGGTCTGGTTTCGACCGCCACTTTGAGTGAATGCCGCTTGCCGTCGCGCAGGACAACAATCTCGACCTTGGTTCCGGGTGCGATCCATGCGACCGTGTTCTGGAGTTCGCTGGGCGTCTTGACGGGCTTGCCGGCAAACTCCAGGATGACGTCGCCGGCCTTGAGGCCCGCCTTCTCGGCCGGGCCGCCCTCCATGACCTGGCTGACGAGGATGCCCTGGTCGGCCCTGAGTTTCATGGACTCGGCCAGTTCGGGCGTCAGCCGCTGGATGCTCACGCCCAACCAGCCGCGCGTTACGTGGCCCGTCTCGCGAATGCGATTCATAACCTCGCGGGCGAGATTGACCGGGACCGCGAAGCCGACGCCCATGTATCCGCCGCTGCGCGACGCGATGGCCGTGTTAATGCCGAGGACCTGGCCACGCATGTTCACGAGCGGGCCGCCGGAGTTGCCGGGGTTGATCGCGGCGTCGGTCTGAAGGAACTGCTCGTAGTCCGTGATGCCGACGTTCGAGCGGCCGGTGGCGCTGATGATGCCGGCCGTCACGGTCTGCTCGAGCCCGAACGGAGACCCGATCGCCAGCACCCAGTCGCCGACCTCGGCCTTGTCGGAATCGCCCAACTGGGCGACCGGCAGGTTCTCGGCCTTGATCTTGATGACGGCGATGTCGGTCGGCGGGTCGGCGCCAACCACCTTCGCCTTGAATTCACGGCCGTCGGCCAGGTGAACGGCAATCTCCTGTGCCCCCTCGACCACATGGTTGTTCGTCAGGATATAACCGTCGGGGTCCACAATGACGCCGGAGCCGAGGCCCTGGCGCTGAAACTTTCGGGTCGGCCCCTTGCCGCGGGGTGTTTCCTCTGGCCCCAGGCCGAAGAATCGCCGTAGAAAATCGTCTCCCATGTCGCCGTAGGGGCTCGCCACGGTCTGGGTCGTCGTTACGCCAACAACGGCCGGCTTGACGCGCTTGGCGGCCTCGCGAAACGCCGCCGACAAGCGGTCAACGTCGGCCGGAATAGGCGGCAACGGCTCCTCCGCCTTCGTGTTCGCCTCCGCCGTCATCGCAATCGCCGGCCGGCCGGCAGGCTCTGTCAGTACGTTCAGCAGCGCCGGCACCATGATGCCGCCGACAACAATCAGGCCCATCGAAACGGCCAGCACGATCAATAACCGGATGTCGCGCACTGAAATTCTCCTTCTATACGCTCGCAGGACGTATTCCCCCGCGCCCCTCTCTTACCCCAGCGTCCAGCGCAAGGCGAACTATATATTACTCCACTGGTCGAAACCTATCAAGTCCTTGCCGTCCTTGCCGGGTGGCATGCCCACAGCCTGCCCGCCGTGGCGGGCCGCCGTTTGCGTGGGCAACAGCGCGCTGGGCATGCCACCCAACGCCGTTAACCAAGTGCTGATGAGAACTGATTTCTGATAGCGGCAATTCGAGCTGTTTCGTGCCGTGAGAGGCTGTGGAGTTTCGGAGGTCCGGGCGGATGATCGTTCTTTTTGC
>JAPLMO010000256.1 GCA_026386995.1 Planctomycetota bacterium
CCGCCAGCGCCAGGCCGCCCGGTTCTCCACCGGCCGATCCACAAACGGCCGCATGAGCCACCGGCAGGTCAAGAAGTTCTGCGCCCTGGACGACGGCGGGGAGATGCTCCTGAAGCAGGCGATGCAGGAGATGGGCCTCTCTGCCCGCGCCCACGATAAGATTTTGCGCGTCGCCCGCACCATCGCCGACCTCGACAATTCCGAGAACATTGCCGTCAACCACCTCTCGGAGGCCGTGCAGTACAGGCGGCTGGACCGGAATCTGTTTGCGTGAGAGCGGTCGCGTGGCAAGGGCAATGAGAGAATCGGTATGGTGTCACCCGAAAGATACCCGGCAATGAGAAACCCCATAGAAAACCCCGGTAAGGAAAGGGATTCAAATGGCATGGGAAGAGGAATTGCGGCATAGATTGGGCGGGTTTGACGGCACCGATGGCCTTGCCGTTTCGATCAAGGTACGGCCTACGTCGGGTTGTTTCTGCCGTAGCTGCTGTCCCAATGCGAACCGGCTCATTGGCGAAGCCCGTCGAAAGCTGGAACGGGAAGGCGACTTCCGTTTTGAGGAACACGAAACCGGCCCGGAAATTCTGATGGTGTGTGCCGCTACGACAGCGGGGTTCGCGTTCGCAACGGCAGTGGTGAACTTCTTCACGGCGGTCATCAACGCACGAACGGCAGGCCGAAAGAAGGGGGATCGTCGGGAAGAACCCATCGAATTGATTGTTCGTGGCTTCGACAAAGACGGGAATCTGTTTGAAGAAAAGGTTCTTCGCATCCAGACCGGGGACGAAACCACCCATGAAGTTGTAGCGAAGGCGCTGAACGAAGCCGTTCAGAAACAGATTCCGGCACCCACAGCGGCACCGAAGTCTAAGGGTAAGAAGAAGGCGAAGAAATAGACCGCATTCTTGGGGCCGTGAGGGGGACGCTACCGAATGGCATTAGGTTAAGGGTTTTCGGACCGTTTTCCATTGGCTGGAGCCCGGCGCAACCGGGCCGGAAGGTGGCGCCAAGGCTATTCGGTGGCTGGTCCGCCTGCTTTGGGTGGGGGCCTTCGGGGCTTATCCTAATGCCATTAATGCCATTAGGGACGCTACCCCTATTATCTCCGGCAGCCACGGCAACCGGAATCAGGACCAGCCCCGCACCCGAGGTCAAGGTGGCGGACATCTTCGGCAACGACACGATGACGATTGTGGACGTGAGTGTGGCAAAATACGGAGGGAAGAAATAATGGCGAAGGAAATTGCGAAGACAGCCGGCGGGCATGCGTCGCCTTTCGAGCGGATCAAACGCACGAACGATGCGGGGATGGAGTTTTGGTCAAGCCGCGAGTTTGCCGGGGTCCTGGGCTACGGCGACTACCGCAATTTTGAGGGGGTTGTCGAGAAGGCCCAAATGGCCTGTTTCAACAGCGGCCACCGCCTCGAGGATCATTTCGTTGACCTCACCGAAATGATCGAGATCGGGAAAGGCGGGCAGCGGCCGGTCAAGACCGTTCTTCTGTCACGTTATGCCTGCTACCTCGTCATTCAGAACGCCGATCCTGGCAAGGAGATCGTGGCGCAGGGCCAAACCTATTTCGCTATCCAGACCCGACGGCAGGAATTGGCGGACGAACATATCGAAGAAAATCGGCGGATTGTGTTGCGGGAAGAGGTGCGCCGCCATAACGTCCATTTGGCCGATGCGGCCAAGGATGCGGGCGTCATCGAACCCATAGACTACGCCATCTTTCAGAATCACGGGTATATGGGGCTTTATGGCGGACTGAAACAGGAAGACATTCACCGTCGGAAAGGCTTGAAAAAGAGCCAGAGGATTCTGGATCACATGGGCAGCACGGAACTGGCGGCGAACCTGTTTCGCGCGACCCAGGCGGAGGAAAAACTGCGCCGGGAAGATGTAAGGGGGAAAGACGCTGCGAACCGGACGCATCGTGAAGTCGGCGCGAAGGTGCGGCAAACCATCCAGGAATTGGGCGGCACGATGCCCGAAAAGTTGCCGGTGGCGGAAAGCATCAGAAAAATTGAGGCCAAACAGCGCAAGCAACTCGGCAAGGCCCGGACGCCTGCAAAAAAGAAAGGCGAGTAACCGGACATGGCCGGGAGAGGGACGCTACCCATATATTCTCCGGCGGCCATGGCAACTGGGATCTGCAGTAGGCCCGCACCATAGGCGACAGCGCAACTCCACTACTTGCGGGGCGGGTACCAGCCCCGGCGGGTACCCGCCGCGCAAGACCTTAAGAGTTGCGCTGTCGTATTTACTTGGCCACCGCCTTTGCCCGCCGCTTCCAGAGGTGATGAGCGACGAGCGCCAGCACGATCAGCACGACGGCCGCTATCGCGATGATCACCAGGTATTCATGGAGGAGCGGCATCATCTTTTTGACCTGCGGCCCTAGGAAGTAGCCGAGCAGGATGAACGTGGTCGTCCAGATAGCCGCGCCGGTGTACGCGAAGATGGCGAACTCGTGATACGGCAGTTTGGCGGTCCCTGCGAAGATGGCCGCCCCGTGCCGCACGCCGGGTATGTAGTAGGCGATCAGCACGGTCCACTTGCCCCATCGCTCGAACCAGTTGTGCATCTTGGTGAGGTTCTCCTCGGTCACGTGGAAGAACTTCCCGTACTTGTGTATGACGGGCAGGCCGACGAACCGTCCGATCGAGTAACTGACCGTCATGCCGCACATGCTCCCGCAGGCCGCCGCCAGCAGCGCCAGCGGCAGGCTCATCCCTCCCTGTGACACCAGGAGGCCCACCGTCACCAGCAGCGTCTCGTCCGGCACGGGAAAGCCGATGATCCCGAGCATCTGGAGGGCGAAGACCGCCGCATAGCCGTATTGCGTGACCCAATCGAGCAGTGGTTCCATCAAGCGTTTCCTGGTTCGTCCGTTGAGCCTTTGCGCGGTGGGTCTCCGTACCCACCGCGCCGTACGCCATTACGCACCTTTGCGCGGCGGGTACGGAGACCCGCCGCGCAAAGGTGGAGTGATTCCTTCTCCACCTAGTACTTCTGATACTGTTGCAGGAGCCTCAGCATCTCGCGGTCCAGTTTGTGCCCGTGCCAGTCTTCGTACTGCACGTCCGGCCGTCCGCTGTCGAGGATACCGAAACTGCCGCGGAAGTTCCAGAGCGCCCAGCCGAACCGGGCTTTTTTCCACTGCTCCAGCCAACTCTTCATCCACGCCAGCGCGACGGGGTGCGGCGTCTTGTTGTAGCAGCCCCACTCGCCCACGAAGACGGGGGCGCCCCTGGCCGAGATCTCCAGCCACGGCTTCAGGTAATTGATGAGCGTCTGTTCCGGCGCGGTCCCCGGCAGCCAGACCGGCTCCGGCCACTTGTCCGAGCCCTGGGCCCAACTGGCCTTGTAGTGTGAGATCGTCGCCGGGTGGTAGCCGCGCGTCGCCTGGATAACGTTGGAGTACTTCAGGAACTCCGGGGTGGTGTTGGAGCCAACGTTGTTGCCGTCCACTATGATGAGGCGCCTGGGGTCCTCCTTCTGGATCGCCTCGATGGTGCGGCAGAAGACCTTCAGGTAGTTCTCGCGGGTGTTGCGCATGGGCTCGTTGAGGAGGTTGAAACTCAGCCACTCCGGGGGGATGTGCTTGTAGCGCTTGGCGAACATTACCCAGTGGGCGATGAAGGCGTTCAGGGCCTCCTCGTCTTTCCAGAGGTCGGCCTTCTCGGCCGGCGGATTGATGCAGAAGCCGGGGGCGCGGTGCAGGTTCAGGCAGACGTGGATTTTATACTTCTCGCCCAGCGCGATCGCCGCGTCGATTTCCTTCAGCACGGGTTCCTTGAACTTCAGCCAGTCGTCCTTCTCCACGTAGCAGCGGTAATCGGCCGGCAGGCGGACGAAGTTGAAGCCCAACTCGGCGATCCACTTGAAGTCATCTTCCTTGTATGGGGCGTTCTGGTTCAGGGTGAACTTTTCGAGCAGGTTAAAGCCCCGCCACTCGGAGATATCGACGCCGCCGACCTTCTGGGCATCGCCGGCCGCGACGGCGACAGATGCGAGCACAAGAAGCGCGGCAGCGGCACGCACGAGCAGCGATGGCATCGGCATAGCCTCCTTGCGATAGAACGCCCCCTGGAGAACTTCCAGCACGCTATTCTGCACGGAGTTGCGGGAATTGTCTACAAGAAGGTCGTGGGACTTTGTGGTGCAAGCCGGAGGGGGCGGACGCCATAACCTCAATGCCAAGCAGCAGTTGTCACTTGCTGACAAGGGCAGTCGTGCTCATAAATGCTCGGGGCGAGTGGTATTCGTTCGAAACGGACACCACGCCCGTCCGGTCCTTCGTGGCCGCCTTCTGTGGAACACCCGAGCCGCATCTCCTTACGCCGGCGAGGCTTGGGCGCGAGCCTCTTATGGAAGTTGCGGCATCATCCGGTGAACTGATGTGCAGCCGGCCTCGGTACTGAATGATCGTGGGGTTTACTTCCGCCTGCGGCGCGAGAGAAGTCCCAGCCCGCCGAGGGCCAGAATCGCCAGCGTGGCGGGTTCCGGGACGTAGTGCGCCAGCCGGAGGTCGCCCTGCGAGTACTCGTAGTAGCTGACCCACGGGTTGTTCCACTGGTCCAGCACGAGCGCGTTGTCCCAGCCGGCCACCTGCCCGGGGTCCACGATCGTGATATCCCACGCCGCGCCGGTCCAGCAGGCATAGTTGAGTGACTGTTGCCGCCAGTTCGACGCGTCGTAATAGGCGATATGCGTTTGGCCACTGGGGTCTACGGCGATCGCGTTGTACTCACCGACGGGGCCTGTGCCGACCATCTGGAAGTCCCATGACGAGCCGTTCCAGGCGGCGTACTTGAGGCCCGGGCAGTCATTGTCCCGGTAGATGATCCGCGGCTTGCCGTCCGGCGTTAGTGCCAAACTGTTGCGCATGCCCACATCCCCGGCGGTGTCCACAACCTCAATGGCCCAGGAGGAGCCGGTCCACTTGGCGAACTTGAGCTGCTGTTCCCGGCCGTCACGATAACTGATGCATGCCTGCCCTTGTGGACCGAGTCTGTAAGACGCTCCATAGCCGACCCCGGGGCTGGGGTCTACAACCTGCTTGTCCCAAGACGTGCCGTTCCAGGCGGCATACTTAAGGATCTGGTCCGCCACCGGACGCGAGCCGTAACTGACAGAGGGCCTGCCGTCGCTGTCCAGTTGGAGGCACACGTAGTCGCCGCTGTCGACGCGGGTGTCTTCCCACGAGACGCCGTTCCACGTGGCATAGTGCACGGAGTCGGACGTTGTGTAAGCGATCCTCGGTCTGTCGCCGTGGTCCAACACAAGCGATGTCGTGTATCTTGGCCAATGTGAACCCCAGATCCCGGCAGAGGCCACCGTCTGTATGTTCCAAGCCGACCCGTTCCATGCAGCGTACTTGATGGTTTCCGCAGACCGATCATAGTAGCTGATCCGTGGTGCCCCATCCGAGGTCAATGCTATGGACGTGCCCCAGCCCACATTGCCGAGGGCGTCGACCGTCTCAAGGGCCCACTGCGCCTGCACCGCGCTGGCTACGGTGGCCCCGAGCATCAGGATGGCGACCGCCGCCAGCCCAATCACAGCCAGACTCTTCCTTCCGGTACTCATGGCGTTTCTCCTTTTCTTTCGAGACCCGTTCATAGTCAACTGGCCTTTCGCAGATTCTGGAGGTATGAAACACGCTTGATTCAAGGGGATTTGCACTGATTCCGCAATTTCGGCCTGAGCCATTGGCGCGAGGGCACAAAGCGAAATTCGCCCTGTGGTGGAAAACTGCGAAAAACCGCGGGAATCGGTCGGTTCTTGCCATCGCGCGGCTTTCCTTGGGCCGAGAAACCAGCGAAAGGCCAGTAGTCAACATCGTCCGAATTATTCCGGCGTACGCCGCCGGTGGTTTTTAACTTTGCCCGCATTGCCCGACCCCGTCGTCCGTCGGCATTTGCGACATCCCGCCCGCCTCTCGGCGCAAAAAAGAAGCGGGGATCGCGATTCTTCGCGTCCCCGCAACAGACAACTCACCAGGTTTTCCGGCGTTCCCTAGGCCCCTCCGGGCTTTTTCCTTCTGGAACGCCCCGTCAGAAATACACCATACCCCAGAATTGGCCTTTTGTCAAATCGGGCAGCGGATTTTTTGGCGGCGGATTTTCAGCCGTGAAGAGCCTGGCGGCATTGAGGGCCGGGGAGAGCGTGGGGTTGGCTTGGGGCAGCGCGGCTGAGCACGGGCCGGGCTGGCCAAGTTCCTGCTCTTGACCCGTCTCGGCATGACGGAACCGACAGCCGAGTAAGCCGGCGACAAGCCCGCCTGACCGTTAGAAAAACGGAGAATTAACGGCGGCGACGCAGCGCCAAAAGGCCGCCTGCGGCGGCGAAGGATAAAACCGTACGGGGCTTATGCCCTGCTAGTGTAGTGTTTCAGAATTATCGCACATTATGGTATCGGGTGCCACGGCTGCGCTGTTTGCAGCCGTGC
>JAPLMO010000021.1 GCA_026386995.1 Planctomycetota bacterium
CAGGTCGATTCCGATGTAATACATGCCGTGCTCCTTGCCCACAGGGCGTTAGAGGGTTTAAAGGCAAAACCATTCTAACCCCTGTGGCAGGGGGCCGCACTACGCGTGTGGCCACATGGCACGGTTATAATATCACAATACTGATTTTCCCATTGCCGTTTCCTTGGTCGGCCGGGGCGGCCGGGCACGGTTATAGGTGTCCCCGGAATTCCCGAATTCCGCATGGCGGTACGTGGCGACGATTGCGCCGGGCGTGCCGGGTGTGCCGGTGCTGTCGGCCCGGACCTCGACCAGCCGGTTCCAGGCATCGTACTTATAGTGCTGGCGGGTCGTTTCCGCCGCCGGCACGGGCGCCTGGCTCATGTTGCCCGCGGCATCGTACTTCGGGTCGATCCAGTCGTCCCCCTGTGATGCGGCAATGGCGTTGCCCGGCGTGTCGGCGTGGCGAACATCGCGGTACTACCGCGATTCTTGCGGGTTGAATAAGCGGGTTGAATAAGCGGTTGACGGTGCGGGGGCGCGAGGCTATAGTTAGACCGGTGTCGGCCGACAGGTCCCGGAGCAAGCAAAGGAGCCGTACCATGGCGGATCACGAGATGACGCGGCGTGAGTTTGTGCGGAACACGACGATTGCGGCGGCGGGCGTGGCGGCAGCGGCCGCGACGGCGCAGTACGGGCAGGTGGCCCAGGCGGGGCAGGCGGCCGGCGCCGACACCAAAGGAATTCTCAACTACAATCCCAAAATGGAGTACCGCGCGTGCGGCAAGACGGGGCTGATGGTTTCGGGCGTCGCCCTGGGCGGTCACTGGAAACGCATCAACGTGGCCCTCAACTCCGACAACGGCGCAAAGAACTGGCTGGCCGCCAACATCGACGACCCGGCTTTCCAGAAGAACCGCTACGACATCGTCACCAAGTGCATGGAAGTGGGCATCAACTGGATCGACGCCTGCACGACCCATGAAGTCAAGGCTTACAGCAGGGCGATCAAGGGCCGCCGCGACAAGATGTACCTGGCTTGCTCGTGGTACGAGAACGAGATGCGAAGCGGCAATCGCCGGACGGAGAAGGCCCTTCTCGAGACCCTGGAGAATGGCATGAAGGATTGCGGCCTGGACTACGTGGACCTCTGGCGCATCACGATGCACGAGCAGTCCGACAAGCACACCGAGGCCGAGGTCGAAGAGATGATGAAGGCCCTGCGGGCGGCCAAGAAATCCGGCAAGGTCCGCTTCACCGGTTTCTCGTCGCACAAGCGCGAGCACATCAAGTGGATGATCGAGACCTACCCGGACGTGGTCGATGCCTTCTGCACGCCCTATACCGCCAAGACAAAGGAACTGCCGACCGACAGCGTATTTGAGACCGTCCGGAAGTACAAGGTCGGCGTCTTCGGCATCAAGCCGTTCGGCGGCAACTCGCTCTTCGACCAGAAGGCCGTGTGGGGCGGCCCCGAGAACAAGGAGAACGACGAGAAGGCCCGCCTGGCGATCCGCCACATCATGAGTAACCCGGCCCTGACGGCCCCGATTCCGGGCATGGTCACCGCGCAGCAGGTGGAGAACGTGGCGGCGGCCGTCGCCGAGCGCCGCAAACTCGACGTCGCGGAGGCCCAGAAACTCGAGCGGGCCATGGATGAGGCATGGGCGCGGCTGCCGGCGGACCATCAGTGGCTCAAGGATTTTGACTACGTCTGAGCCGGTCGCGGGCTGCTGTGCAATAGGTAGTTTGTGCGGAGATGGTGGGTGCAGAGCACCCACCCTACGTGACTGAACCGGTCGCGGAGTGCATGCCATGTGCGGCGGGTCAGGTCGATGAGGCGTTTGGGCGACAGACCCGCCGCGCTGAGGATAGAGCAGCGGTTGGATCCAATCATTAAGGAGAGCCTCTGATGTCGAAAAAGCGGTTAACTCGTCGCGAGTTCGTACTGAACACGGCGGTTGTGGCGGCGGGTCTGGCCGCGGCGGCTGCGATGGGGCAGTCCGACCGGATCGTCCGGGCCGGTGAGCCGACCACGGTCGACACGTCGAAGATCCTCAACTATAACCCCAACATGGAGTACCGCCGCCTCGGCAAGACGGGCCTGATGATCTCGGCCGTCTGCCTTGGCGGACACTGGAAACGCATCGAAAAAATGGCGCGGGGCGACGGCGTTGGCTGGCTGTCGGCGGAT
>JAPLMO010000121.1 GCA_026386995.1 Planctomycetota bacterium
TCCGTCCCGCCCGGCTCTTACCGGGTATACGAGTACAACGAGTCCTGCCGCCCTGACCCGGATTTCACCAGCAGCAACCTTGAAGTCACGGCCGAAGAGATACCCGCCGTGAACTTGAAGGCGGGCGCGACGACCACGCTGGCGCTGGGTTCGCCTCTGCGCGGCCCCCTGCGCGTTGAGCAGAAAGACGGGGCGCTGCTGTTTCACGTGGCCCCACTCCAGGACGTTGGGGGGCGGAGCATCTCCATCGACCATTTCTACGACGACCGTTCCAGGAAGGGCGTCTTTGAAGTGAAGATCACGCTGAGCCGAAGCGGCGGCCAGGGATCGACGACCTTCGAGACGACCGCATACGAGGCGGCGACCCGCGGCTGGAAGATCCCGCCGGGGTTCGCCGGCACATACACCGTCACGGTCGAACTGCCGGACACTTTCCCGGCGACGTTCGCCTCGGCGACGGTCACCATTCGCTAGTGCTCTGCCGGTGCAGGCGGAGAAGTGTTCGCGGGCGGCGTGGCAATCCACAAGATCATCTGGGCCAGCATGCTCCGGCCAAGAACGTCGGCGCCGGGCAACTCGTGGCAGCCGTCCATCGTCTCCCTGGGCGGCGGGGCCGAGGCCCTGCCGCTTCAGGTCATCCCCGAGCCGGCGACACTCTTGCTCCTGGCCCTTGGCGGGCTGGCGCTTCTGCGGAGAAGTCGCAGGAAGTAATCTCTTGCTCACCGTGGAGGGCGGCAGGCGCAGGACTACCGCCCTTTTTCTATGCCAGATTCCTCGCCGTCTCGGCGGCCAAAGCCACAAGACTTGCGACGTCACGGCCTCAAGTAGCCCGCAGGTCTTTCAGCGCCTTTTCAGCGCGCCGACGCCCCGGTACGCCATTCCATGTCATTCCATGACAAGAACGCGAGTTAGGTAGCCGAGGGAAGGGACTCGCGGAAAGCCTGGGATTTGTCGCCACAAGTCGCCAATTGGCAAGGCTTGTCGTTACCTAACAATGGTGCGCCCGGCGCGATTCGAACGCGCAACCTTCGGATTCGAAGGCCGGGCCTTGCGTCATAATATGGCCTGGGCGCAAGACTTACAACGGCTTTTTCGGCCGAAAACGAGGGTTACAAGTGGTTGACAAGTCACTGAGACGCTGAGTAACAAGCCACCACCACGTGGCGACTGACCCACTCAGTGACCCACTTTTCTGAAGCAGATTAACCTGGCTGCTACCCGCCGCAGGGCGGCAGTGGCTGGCCGCGGATATTGGTCACATCCGGCGTGCGGTGGTCTCGGCAAGGCTATTCCTTGTCGGCCGCCGGTTCTTTGCCGCCTGGCTTCGTGCCCTCATTGCCGGGTTTGATCAGGAACCACGACTGTTACAGCGGTCCCTTTGCCAAGTTCACTCTCGAGCGAAACACTTCCGCCCAGGCGTTCGCAGGCATGTTTGACGATGGCCAAGCCGAGGCCCGTGCCGCGCGAGCCGTCGGCTCGCTGTCGAGAAGCGTCGGCCTGGAAGAACCGTTCGAAGACGCGCGGCTGATCCTCGCGGCGGATGCCGGGGCCGGTGTCGCTGACGGTGATTCGGATGGCCTGGCCCTGCCGCCGGATGGAACATGCGACCCGCCCGCCGGCGGGGGTAAACTTGACGGCGTTGTCCATGAGGTTCTGGAGGATGAGTTCCACGAGGAGGCGGTCGGAGGTGAAGGCGTCCTCCGGGGCC
>JAPLMO010000071.1 GCA_026386995.1 Planctomycetota bacterium
CGTCAGGTCCCACTGGAACGCCCACGTGACGTCCTCGGGGCCGATCGGACCCTTGGAATTGTCCAGGTCGTCGGCAAAGGTGTTCGTGAGTTTGTCCAGCGTATCGTGGTAGACGGCCACCTCTGTGCGCGCCGGAGACGGCGTGACTACCGTCTCGGCGACTATCGTGGCCACGTCGCGCTGCGAGATGCAGTTGGCGTTGACGACGCGGACGGTGTCGTCGCCTGGCGTGCCGTTCAGGTCGAAGTCGCAGTACTGGAAGAACTGGAGGCGGACCGGGGCCGAGGTCTTGTTGTTGAAGGCGATGGTTTCCTGGAGGTCCGACTTGCGGGTGCCGTCCAGGCCGCCGGCCAATACGTATGTCAGCGTGATGCTGAAGCCCGCCCCGCTGCCGTAGACGGCGTTGAGGGTCTCATTGCCCGGGTTGAAGTTGGCGTCGCTGGCCTTGGACTTGACGTACCCGAGGGTCGAGAGCGGCAGTTCCTGCGTCATCCCCTGCAGGCGGTAGAAGAACCACTGCTGCTTGAGTTGCTGGATGCTGTCGACGGTCCACGATATGACCCCGGAACCCGTGTCGAATCCGACGTGTGAGTTCAGGTCGTCCAAGGAGACGATGGTGGTTGCGGATGCGGAACCCGTCATGCCCGCAACCAAGACCAGCGCCGTGCAGACCCCTACCATCAAGGAAACATGCCGAGAGACCATCTTCGCACCCTCTACCCCCGGCCTGTTTCACCCGGCACATGCCATGCAAACATAAGGCGACCATGGATAGGCTTAGCCCTCCCAAGGTCGCCTGTTTGCAGCATGTCCAGTATGAATTTGCATCGGCAGGGCTAACCCCGCAACCCGCCGCACTGCCGGCACAACCCCCTTACAGGTTCTCCGGCAGGTCCGACTTTACAGAACCTTTCTTACTTTTCCGCTCTGCAAGCACAGGTACTATACCGCCTTTTTCGAGAAAGTCAAATGGCAACTGGTTTTATTTGCGGTTTTCTTACCCTGTCCATATCGTTACCTGAACGAATGCATGCTTTAGTACGCACCCAGGGCAAAAAAAGGAGGGCGGCCTTATCGGTCGCCCCCGGCTTCGACATATTCCTGCGACAATCTTATTTCCGTCGCCGGCGCGCGTTGATCGCGATTGCGCTCAGGCCCAGACCCATAAGGCACATGGTGGCAGGCTCGGGCGTAAGTATGCCAACCATATTAGCATCGAAAGATTGGAGCGTCGTCCCAAACACACCGCCAGAGACCACCTTCAGGCCGCCGCCGATATCCATGAGGCTCCACGAAAGCTCGGCGGGCGCACTGCCGCCGTTAATCACGCCACCCGTAAACGTAACATGTTTGCTCGCAATGTTACCCCCATAAGAACCCAACAGACCACCGACAACGGCGTCGGTAATCGTGCCGGTCAACAACACTGTCGGCAGGAGCGGGCCGGCGCCGTCCGGATCGGTGCTAAGGAGAGTAAAGGTGCCCAGGCCCACAGGCTGCGAAACCCACACCATCCCCGGCATGATCGTCGTCTGAATCGGAGCGCCGCTAGCCACCAAGCCGGTGAGTTGCAGGGTCACGTCGTAGAACGTGGTCGAGTTGTCGGTGCTGTTGATCGTGCTGCCCGGAACACCGACGATATACTGCGGCGTCTGAATATTCAGGCCGCCAGGCGTCTGGTTAACCGGCGACAGCGTGCCGTCGGCATTGCCGACACTGCCCGGACGCTGCACGAGTTGGCTGCCCGCCCAGCCGATCTCGTACATCGAAGGCGAGACCGGGTCGGGCTTAAAGTCAACCAGCAACCCAGCGTCAGCCGCCGTGGCCAGCGCAAAGGAAACAAACAGGGCAAGCACAACGCGAGAAATAGTGTGTCTAGACATGTGATCCCTCCGGTCAGTTTTTCCCCGACCCGCGATCCCTTCTCCAAAGAGAAAGCAGGCGCCCTCAACCACCGGCTGGCCTTGGACTCCGCTTGCCGACTCCCATCGGCTTACAGCGCCCATGACCCAGTTGGGGCAAAGTCCTACTACTACGTGGTGTTTTCTCAGACGCCTCCTGGAGGGCTATCCCCGCAGACAGCCTCCGTACTCGATACAGTGTACCACATAAAGTAATGATAGTCAAATCCGCCGGGGCGATTTCTATAAAAAATTTTCCAGGGACGTGGTTCTTAATCATGGAACCCGCGTACCAGGTTCGCAAGAACGGCTCACCCTGCCGACCCATCTTGCCCATCTTGACATTGCGCCCCGCATAACGACCGATGACCTGTCATAACCGCCCGGGCCACGGGCTGCCCCACCCCGTTCCCAGGCCCACACAAGAATATGCCGAGGGGCTGGCGGGTCGGGGCTTCAAAAGGTTATCGGCAAAAAACTGCTTCGCGTGCCAGGACTTCGGGCAGGCTCAGGCTGGGGGTTCTTATCGGTAGACAGCACGCCAGAGGCATAGGCGTTGCCGCTATAGCGGAAGCCCCTTTTGGCCAGTCTCTGGCGCGCGGCGGGTACGGAGACCCGCCGCGGCGTCAAAAAGAGCAGGCCCTCTTTCGGGAGGACCTGCTCGGACTTGACCTGCGACCACGGGCGGCTCAGGCCGTCGGCATCTCAGTGGTGGCCGTGGTGGTGCCCGCCGCCGAAGGAAAAACCAAAGCCGAACGAACTCGACGGGTAATAAGTCGGGTAATACGTCGGGTAGTACCTCGGGTAATACGCGGAGTAATAAGCCGGGTAGTATGCGGGGTAGTACGCCGGATAGTAGTACGGCGTCGGCGCATAATAGGATGTGCCCGTCGTATAAACCCGCGCCGTGGGATACGTGTACACCGCGGCAGGCGAGTAGACCGCCGTATAGGCCGTCGTATAGACCGGTTCCGGGACCACGACGGGCGCCGCCACAACCGGAGGCGGACAGGCGACGGGGGCGTAAGTCGTGCCCCAGTAAACAAAGCCGCCGGCCTGGGCCTGGGCCGCGATGGCAGCAAGGGCGGCCATCGCCACCGCGCCGATCAAGAGTTTCATTGAGCGATTCACGTTTCGTCTCCTTCGTTTCTGCCGCGCCCCGCCCTGCGATTCTTCCCTCATGCCAGACGCACGGAGGCGCGCCCTATTCACTTCCGACGGGAGATTTTTTACACTTGTCAACAATCGCCAGCAAGAGATTATACCGCAAATTCTGTAAAAAGTCAAATCGGGGATTCCTCGTACTACAACGTCACTTAACCTTTGTGCGGTGGGTCTCCGTACCCACCGCGCGAATTGCCGGTTGCCGGCGCGCTCATGCATCACTCTGCGCGGCGGGTCGGGAGACCCGCCGCGCAGATCGCAATCCTGCAATGTCGTACTACGGTATGGTCCCGCAGGGGTCTCGGCAGGCCGAAAGGGCCTTACCTCCCCTGGTAGTTCCACATGTCTCTGTGCCGGTTCGGAGACGGGTCCAATTCGCTCTTCTCGAGCGACTCGACGTGACCGTCGCAGAACAGCACGTTCGCCTTGCCGAAATGCCGCAACGCCTGACATGCCTGCCACGTGCGG
>JAPLMO010000316.1 GCA_026386995.1 Planctomycetota bacterium
CCGCGCCTCGCGCGCCAGATAATACATGGCGACGGCCGAGGAATCGGCGAACGGTTCACCGTGGCGCAGGACGAGTTCCGGCAGGGCCTCCAGGCATCGAGGCTCGGCGCGGACCTCGGTGTGCTCCGTTGCGAACCGGCAGGCGACTTCGCGGGCGTAGGCCGACTCGTCCCACCCGGCCTCGGCGAAGCGGACCGTGAACGTCCGGATCGGCGCCGAGGCGCCTGAGGCCGCCAGCGCCGTGACGGCCGAGGAATCCAGGCCGCCCGAAAGGAGGACGCCGAGCGGCACGTCGGCCACGAGTTGCGACCTCACGGCTTCCGAGAGGGCGGCCCGCAGCCGCTCGCGCCAGTCCTCGGCGCTCGCGTTTTCGTCGGCGGGGCCGCGCGGGATGTCCCAGTAGCGCGTCGGGCCTTCCACGCGGCCGGCCGTTGCGTCGAAAACAAGGTAGTGGGCGGGCGGAAGTTTCTGGATGCCCGCAAAGCCCGTCGCCGCCGCGGGAACGTAGCCGAAACGCAGGAACGCCCCGATGGCCCGGCGGTCGACCCCGCGCGGCACGTCGGGGCACTCAAGCAGCGCGGCCGGCTCGCTCGCAAACGCCAGGCCCGCCGGCGTGCGGCTCCAATAAAGCGGTTTCTGGCCCAGCCGGTCGCGGGCCAAGAGGAGGCGCTGCCGCGCGGCATCCCAGATGGCGAAGGCGAACATGCCCACCAGGTGCGCGAGCATCCCCGGTCCGTGGTCCTCGTAAAGATGGACGAGGACCTCCGAGTCGCCCGCCGACCGCAACGTGTGCCCGCGCGACGAAAGGTCAGCGCGAAGGTCGCGGTAATTGTAGACCTCGCCGTTATACGCGAGGCAGATCGCGCCGTCCTCGTTGGCGAGCGGCTGGCGGCTGCCGGCGGGGTCGATGACCGCCAGGCGGCGGACGGCCAGGCCAACGGAAATGGGGACTGTACCCTTTTCCGAACGGCCGGAAAAGGGTACAGCCCCCTTTTCGCCCGACAGCCAAACGCCTTCCTGGTCCGGGCCGCGGTGGACGAGGCTCGCAGCCATGCGGGCCAGGACCGCGGGGTCAACAGGCCGGCCGTCGGTGCGAACGATTCCCGCTATGCCGCACATAAGGATTCTCCCAAGGCGAGTCTAGCGCGCGTGCGGCAGGGGTCAAGGCAAAACAATGTTGACCGTCGCCGTGTGCGGCGACGGCTAAACATGCGCGGCAGCGCCGTGCGTGCCCCGGCGGTAGTACCCCCGGCGGCAGTAATGATTGACACCCCTTGCGGCGCGGGCCTATAATCGGCCGGTTATCGTCTGTTGGAGCGGGAGCCGTACGTGACGCTACGTCTGAAACAAGCCTTGGCCGCCGCATGCCTGGTCGCGGGAGGCATTTTTCTGGCCGCGGGATGTTCCATGACCCGGTCGCCGGACGCCGAGCGGTTGATCATGGCGTCGGACCTGGCGGACGCCCTTCGCGAGGAAGCTCTGAAGTTGCCCGATGCGGGCCAGCGCGAGCGGCTGGTGTCGGGCCTCATCCAGATGCGCGAGTTGATAATGGGCGAGTCTCCGCTGAAGGGGGACGAGCCTGCGCCCGGCGCTCCGCGCCTGCCGGGGCCGGAAGGGGCCAATAAGCCCGCTCCCCCCTGGGCCACGATGTTCGCCCCGGCGAGCCTCGTGATCGGGTTCTTCACGCGCAGCCGCAACTTCGGCGGCGGGGCGGGCGACGAGGGCCTGGAGGTGCGAATCCAGCCGCTCGACCAGTTCGGGGACCCGTCGAAGGCCGTCGGCTCGTACCGCGTCGAGGTGTTCCAGTACCGCATCCGCACTACCGAGAAGAAAGGGGACCGGCTGGGGCACTGGTTCGTCTCGGTCCTGGACGCCGAGGCCAACCGCAAGTTCTACGACCCGGTGGACCGGTCCTACGTATTCCCGCTGCTGTGGGTAACGCCGATCGAGTCGGGGACGCAGGTTATTGTCCAGGCGACGTATTATCCGCCGGGGGGATTCCAGGAAAAACTGTTTGCCCAGCGGGTGATCAAGATCGGGCAAGAGCAGTGAGTCGCTGTTTGGTTAGCCGCCCATTTTAATGGGCGCGTGTTGTTGGTGTTCGGGCGCGCGGCGCAGGAAGTGAAGATTCAGGCGCCTAAGCGCCGATGAAATAGGAGTTGGGGGCCATGCGCAAGACAGGATGGTTACTGGCGGCTGCGGTGGTGGCGGGCCTGGCGCTGGCCGGGTGTCAACTGACGCGGCAGAGTTTTCAGGCCGTGTCGCTTGGCCAGACGCCGGAACAGGTCCAGAAGATTCTCGGCGCGCCGCGGTATCAGTTCGGCGGCGAGTGGATCTATACGAGCGAGGACCCGCGCGACCTGACGAAAGTCGCCGTCTACTTTGACGCCGACAAGAAGGTCGCCGGAAAGTCCTGGGAGAACCCGGAAAAGCCTTGGGAGAATCTGCGAGAGGGCCAGGTCCCCAAGCCTTAGGGGCCGGCCACTGGCAGGGTAACTGCGAAAGGGGTTGCGGATGCGGACGGACCGGCTGCTGATCGTCGTCCTCGCGCTTGGGTACTTTGCGGCGGCAGGGTGCTGGTACCAGCCCCCGGACACCGAGGGCATGTACAAGCGCGTATCACTGAGCATGACCAAGGAAGAGGTCATCAAAAAACTCGGGGAGCCGACCGTGATCCTCGAGAGCGAGATGTTCTACATTTACGACGACCCCAAGAACCCCGTCCGGTTCCGGTTCGTCCTCAACGACCAGAACGTCGTCGTCGCCAAATACTTTGAATCGAAGAAGGACCTGGCGAAGAAGACGGAGCAGACCAAGGGCGAGGAATCGACCGCGGTCACGCCCCCGCCGCCGCCGGGCGAGCCGAAGTACCCCGGCGGTCCCCTGCCGAAGTTCGAGAAGAAAGGGCCGCCCTGGTGAGTTCCTGAGGCGGACACGTGAAGGCGATTACGCGCGGCGGGTCATGCGGCCCGCCGCGCTGTTTATAACGAGATCGCTGGGCCGCAGTTTGCGCGGCGGGTACGGAGACCCGCCGCGCGAAACCTTGAAAGCGGCGCTGTCATACTATTTCGCCGATGCCTCGGCCTTCTTCGCAGGAGCGGGCGCGGGCAGCGGCACTTCCGTCTCGGCCTCAAGGACCTGGCCCGCAAGGGTCCTGAACCGCGCCTTCAAGTGCAGCGTCTGGCCGGCGGGCGGCCGGGCCTCGGGCCAGGGCAACTTCAGGACGTAACCGTACGATCCGAGGCCGCTCAGCCAGGTCTGGCGGAGATCGTCCAAAGGAAACGTCCAGAGGTGGTAAAGCCGCTCGCCGGAAACGGCCGCAGCGGGGGCCGCGGGGCTGGCGGCGGGCGCTCGCTCGAAGGCTTCCAGTTCGAGGCTCCCCGCGCGTTTCACGACGTCGCCCGTGGCATCGAGCGGTTCCAGGATGACCCGCAGGCGCTGATCGGCGGGCGGGCGGTTCTCGTCCACCACGCCGGTGTACCGGCCGAACCGGACCGCCACCGCGCGAAACGGGTCTTCGACCGTCGCGGCGGGGGCGCGCGGCTGGGCGCCCGAGGCGCTGAGCGCGGCGATCTTCTCCTGGGCGGCGTGAAGTTCCTCCTGGAGCCGGCGGTCCTTGGCCATGAGTTGCTGGACCTGCTCGTCGCGCGACAGGCTCGTCCCGGAGCAACCCGCCCCGACGATCCCGAAGATCGCGCTTCCCAGAAGTGCGGCGAGTGTCGACAGGCTCTTCACGGGCGCCTCCTTCGTGCTGCTGTTATCTCTCCCACGCCTTCCAATCTAGTTGGCGGGGGCGGTGGTGTCAACGCTTGCCGCGCGCCGGCCGCGCGGCCGCGCGCGGGCAGTGCGTCAGTAGCGGGGTGGCACCGCAGGCGTGTCCATCCGGGGCGGTCGGCCCCTGGCGATACCCACCGCTGGACAAGCCAGCCGTGCCACATTCTGCAATCTGAAGCAGACGCACGTGACTGGGGGGACACGCTGCGGGCTATTTTGCGGGCGCCTCGGCCTTCTTCGCAGGCGCGGGCAGCGGCACTTCCGTCTCGGGAGTATCCGCGGGCGCTCGGGCCGCTCCTTAGGAGCGGTGAGATCGACGCCGCTCTCTTGCCGGCGATCGAGTACTTCCGCCTGGCGGCCGAGGGGATAGAGCGGGCCTGGGCGCACCGGCCGGACGCTCCGGAAGGCGGCGCGGCACGGGGCGGGGCGGGACTTTTTCTGGCTATGCCGACGGCGGCGATCGGGTCGCGCGGGGCCGTCGGTTCCGTGCGACTCTTCGGCTACACGGAACCGGAGCGCGTGCGGCGGGTGCTGCTGGATGCCGCCAGCCGTACGTCCAACGCCCTCGCGCGGGTCATCGCCGTCCGGCGGCTCGGCATCTCGCCGCATTTCGTGCTGCCGGAGGAGGCCGCCAAGGCCCCGAACCGCGAGCCCGATGCGGAACTCGTCATGGGCGACCCGGGCCTCGTGGCCGTGCGGCCGAAGGCCCAGTGGATCCTCGACCTCGGCCAGGAATGGGAACGCCTCACGCACCTGCCGTTCATCTACGCCTTCTGGGTGGTACGGGCGGACGGGCCCCTGGCGCGCCTGAGCGCGCTGCTGACGGCCGCACGCGACCGGGGCCTGGCGGCCCGCGAAGAGATTGCCGCCACCTCGCCGGCAGAGTTCGGCGTTCCTGTCGACGTTGCCCGCCGCCACCTCTTCGAGCAGATTCGGTACGCGTTCGGCCAGCGCGAGCGGGACGGCCTGCGGGCGTTCTACCGCATGGCCGCCGAGGAGGGCCTCGCCCCGGAGGGAGTGCGGCTCCAGATGGCCCGCGAAAGCGAATAGCACGTAGGCCGGGGCAACGCCCCGACTGTCATTAATGTTGCCGGGGCGTTGCCCCGGCCTACATTGCGCGCGGCGGGTACGGAGACCCGCCGCGCAAGACCCAAGGTTATGAACGCCACAGGCAAAATCTCTCGCCTTTCGCCCCAGGAGGCCCTTGAGGCCCTCCGCGGGGCGGACCTCATGGACCTTGCGCGGCGGGCCGATGCGATGGCCCGGCGGCTGCATCCGGAGCCCTGGCGCACCTGGGCGATCGACCGCAACATCAATTTCACGAACGTCTGCCGCGCGGGCTGCCGCTTCTGCGCGTTCTGGCGGCGGGCGGACGACCCCGAGGCGTATGTGCTTACGCGCGAGGCCGTCGAGGCCAAGGTGCGCGAGGCCGTCGACCTGGGGGCGACGCACATCCTGGCCCAGGGCGGCCTTCACGACGGGCTGGGCCTCGAGTGGTACGAGGGGCTCCTGGCGCACCTGAAGTCGAAGTTCAAGGTCCTCCTGCACTGTTTCAGTCCGCCGGAAGTCTGGCACCTTTCTCAGCGCGAGGGCCTGCCGGTCGAGACGGTGCTTAAGCGTCTGCGTGCGGCGGGCCTCGACAGCCTGCCCGGCGGCGGGGCGGAAATCCTCGTCGACCGTGTCCGCGGCATCGCCAGCCCCAAGAAGTGCACCGCCGGCCAGTGGCTCGACGTCATGCGCACCGCACACCGCCTGGGGATGCGCACGACCGCCACGATGGTCTTCGGCCACGTCGAGACGCCAGAGGAACGCATCGAGCACCTCGTCCGCCTGCGCGACCTCCAGGACGAGACCGGCGGGTTCCTGTCGTTCATCGCCTGGCCCTTCCAGGCGCGGAACACGGAACTCCTCCGGAACCGGCATCTCGGCCCCTCGTGGCGGCCGACGAGCGGCGTGGAGTACCTGCGGATGGTGGCGGTGGCGCGACTGTTTCTGGACAACATTCCTAACGTCCAGGCCTCGTACGTGACGATGGGCACGCGTATCGGCCAGGCGGCACTCCACTTCGGGGCGAACGACATCGGGTCGACCATGATCGAGGAAAACGTGGTGTCGGCCGCCGGTTGCGTCCATCGGTCCTCCCCGGCGGAACTTCAGCGTCTCATCTGCGGGGCCGGCTTTCTGCCGCGCCAGCGCGATTCTCGTTATCAGCGGGTCTAGCGCTGGCCGATAATACCCACCGGTGGGCGGGGAATCTCCAGTATGCCTGAAATCGAACCCATTATCGAAATCGCTCGCGGGGTCCTGGTCGGCCGCTCGCCACTGGGCCGGGAAGACGCGTTCCTCTTCGATCACTCCATGCGCGTCATGCAGGTGGCCGGGCGCCTGAGCAACTGCCGCGAGGTTTGCTCGTGGCGCCTCGACCGCTTCGCGATGGCCGTAGCGGCCCTGTTTCACCAGGCGGCCACGGTGCGGCTGGAGGAAGAGCGGCGATCGAGCGCCGTTTACGCGGCGGCCCTCTTGAGCGCCGAGGACGTCAAGGAATACAGCGCGGAACTGGCCGGCGACCGTCTTGCGGGCCAGGTCCCCGCCCGGCAACTGGAGTACGTGCAGGAGATCATCCGCCACACCCACGACGCCGGCACCGACATCGCGGAGGCGAAGATAGTCTCCGACGCCGACAGCCTCGACGACATGGGCGCCCTGGGCGTCTGGCGAGACCTGAGACGCAACATCCTCGAGGGCCGCGGCGTCGGGGACGCCGTCCACACATGGCAGCGGCGAGAGCAGTACGGGTACTGGGACGCGCGAATACGCGAGGCCCTGCGCCTGGAGACCAGCCGCCGCCTGGCGGCCGGACGCCTCGGCGCAGCCCGGGCGTTCATGGCGCAACTTGCCCGTGAACGCGACGCGTCGGACCTGCCGCCGGAAGACCAAGCCACCTGAACGAAACCTTCCTTGCAGCCCAAAGGCCGATTGCTAAGATGATACCGCGCGAATCGAGCGCGGAGAGCGAGTAGACATTTGACCCCGGCCATTATTCTCGGCAGCGGCATCTGGCGGATGTTGCAGGGCCCGAGCGCGCCGCAACTTTCGGGCGGCCGCACGCGCGAGACGCCCTTCGGCCCGTCGCGGCCGGTCTACGAGGCCGTCCTGCCCGGCGGCCGCAAGGCGCTGCTACTCACGCGCCACGGAGAGCGCGGATACGACATCGGCGCCTGGGCCGTCAACTATCGCGCCAACCTGTGGGCACTGAAGGACCTCGGGACCGACTACGTCCTGGCGACGTGTGCCTGCGGGGCGATCGACCCGGGCCTTGCCGTCGGCAGTTTCGTCGTCCCGCACGACATCCTCGACAAGACCACCCGCCGCGCAAAGACCTACTTTGAGTCGAGCGGCCTGGGCATCATCCGCCACGCCGAGCCGTTCTGCCCCGCGTTGCGGTCGGCGATTGCGCAGGGCCTTGCGGCCGCCGGCGCGCCGCACCGGACGGAAGGCATCTACGCCTGCACCGACGGGCCGCGCCTTGAGACCCCGGCCGAGATCCGCTCCTTCGCACGCGAAGGGGCGACCATCGTCGGCATGACCCTGGCGCCGGAGTTCGCCCTGGCTCGCGAACTGGAGATGTGCTACGCCGCCGTGGCGTTCGTGGTCAATCCGGCGGAGGGCGTGGCCCTGCGCCCGTATCGGCCCGACGTCCTCTTTGAGGGCATGGCCACCGAGGAAGAGTTGGAGGAGGGCGACCGTGCGGCCGACCGGCTGCCCGGGATTCTCGCCGGGGCGCTCGAGCACATCGCGCCCGAGCGGCCTTGCCACTGCCGCCAGGCGATGAAGCGGTACAAGGACCGCGGCGAAATCGGCGAGGATTTTCGGACGTGGCTGAAGCAGTAGGCGATGCCGTTCGAGCCCGCGACGGGAGTCGCGGGGTATTCGCGAATGCCCCGCGGCTTCCGCCGCGGGCTCGATAGGCGACTTACTTCTTTTCCGTTGTCGTCTCGCCGTGGCTGATAACGGCATTTACGCCTTGCTCGCGGGCGATGTCCAGGACCTCCGCAACAATCTTCTGGTCGGCCGACTTCTCGGCACTGATCGCCACTTTCTCGGCGCCCATCAGAAGCGTCCCCGCCTTGGCCCGGAACTCTTCCAGCGTGAGCGTCTGCTCGCCGATGCGGACCTTGCCGTCCGCCGCAATGGTCACCGCCAGCGGCTGAGCGGCGGCCGGGCCGGCGGCCTTCGGCGCAAGCAGCATCGGGTGCACCTTCATCAGGGCGTCGCGCAAGACGTCGTAGACCTGCATGAAGCGGCCGACGGACTCGTCCGCCTCGGCCTTCAGGACGGCGGTCCGCACGTCGGCCGGCATGGCGTTCAGGGCGTCCCTCAGGGCCGGCATGTCCTTCGGCTTGCCGTCGAGCACAGGGGGCCGGCCTTTACGTTCGCTCGTCGGACGAAGGATGAGTTCGACGGGGGTCTTCACGGGCGGCACGACCGCCGGGTTCGCCTCGTACAGGAGTTCCGCGTTGACGCTCGTGGACTCGAAGGGCACGTCCAGGACGGCCTCGGTGAAGTTCGAGAGGCAGACGACCGTGCCTTCCTGGTCGGCGGCCCGCAGGGCCTGCTCGGACGGTCGCCCGACGTAGACCCACTGTACAGGCCGCTCCAGGCCGGATTCGGATCCCCCCAACTTCAGGAGTTTCCACGCGGGCACTTCCACGGTCTCGGTTTTCCCGTCGGGCTTGGCGACGGTCCAGCGAGCCGCCACTTCGACGACCGTGCCGCCGGGGGGGCTGAACGAGCCGGCCGCGGTCATGTAGCCGGGTTGGCCGGGCGCCAGGTCCAAGAGCGCCAGGGCGAACACGATGTGCGACGGCTTCGCCTTCACGACGATCACGCTCTCGTGCTCGCGCGTGCCGGGGCTGCACGCCAGAAGTTCCAGCCCGCCCCGCTGGAGGCAGACCTCGCCCTCCAGCCGCACTTCCCGGGCCTTCGTGTCGACGACGATGCCGGGCAGGGTCTTGATGACGGGGACTTCGCCTGCCGGTGCGGCAACCGCCAAGAGCAGCAGGGCGGCGACGGTTATAGCGTGGCGCATAGGGTCCTCGCGGGCCGGTTCACATCCGAAATCGGAGATTTCAAATTTCCGACACTTCTACTTGCATTCCGCCAGGGCGATGAGGCAGTAACTGGTGGGCACGATGGCCATCTGTTCGCCCTCGTACCACCGCTCGGCCGCGTTGACCCACGTGCCGTCGGGCCGCTGTCGCGCCAGGATCGCCTCGGTGATCTCGGCCCGCCAGTCGTGCGGGCGGCGGCGGGCGTCCATGATCTTGTCCTCGCCAGCGGCCTTGCTGTAGGCCGCCAGCGCCCGGGCCGCCGTCATGTAATAGTAGTACAGCCCCTGCTGGCCCATCTCGGGGTTTTCCTCGAAGGTCCAGTGCTTGCGGATCCAGTCGAGCGAGGCCAGGACGCGGGGGTCCTTGGCGTCGAGGTTCGCAAAGACGAAACTCTTCAGGATTGCGTAGGTCATCGAGCCGTAGGTCTTGAAGACCTTGCGGCCGTCGGGCAGTTCGATCACCTCGGCCTTCGTTTCGACGGGCGAGTAGACGCCGCCGCCGTCGTCGCGGCCGGCAAACGCCTTGTCGTTGGACTCCGAGCGGTCCTGCGAGCGGCTGACGAAGATCGCCGCCCGCTCCCAGACGGCGCTATCCTTCGGCACGCCGGCCGCCTTCAGCGCGTCCAGGCAGAACTGCGTGTTCGACATGTCGGGCCGGTTGTTCTTGCCGTAGCCGAAGCCGCCGTACCGGAGGTCCGACTTCTCGATGCTCTCATCCGCGCCCCACTGGCACTTCTCGATGTAGGCGAGGACCTTCTTGATCGGTTCGGCGTAGGCCTTCGGGTCGGCCCTGGTGAGGGCCTTCAGGGCGATGCTGGAGGAATAGATCTTCAGGCCCACGTCGTCGTAGATGCCGCCGTCGTCCTTCTGGTTCGCGAGCAGATGCTGGACGGCCCGCAGGATGCGCGGGTCCTGAGTAGTCATGCCGGCCTCCAGCAGGGCATCGGTGCAGAGGGCGGAGATGCCGACGTTGCCCTTGACCCAGGAGCCGTCGGGGCCTTGCTCCTTGAGGAGCGCCGCCGCGCCTGTCTCGATCGCGCGGATGCGGCGTGCCTCGAGCGTGGCGGCGTCGGCTGGGCCTGCGGTCGGGCCTGTTATCGCAGAGCCGGCCGCCTGGGCCTCCTTCTTCGCCCGCTCAGCCTCGGCGGCCCGCTTGATGGCCTCCGTGTGGACCGCCAGTTCCGCCTGCTGGGCCTCGACCATCTGGTGTTTGCTCTCTGGCATACACCAGAATAAAAGGCCCGTGACCCCAAGACCCGCCGCCAGCAGCAACCCCAGGCCTGCCGCGCACACTACGGCAATGGCCACGATGATCTTCGCTCCCTTGCTCATTTTTCACTCCGTTCTTTCCCTGTCAGCGAGGACGCACCCCGCCCCCGCATTCTCGAAGCGCCCGAGACCGAGGCCTTACGCCGGGCGATAAGGCACATGGAGATTATACGACCGAGAAGGATGCCTTTCGAGGCCGCTTTCTGCCGCCCGGAGGGCGGGCCTTACGGCTGGGCCGGAGGAGTCGCAGAGGTCTTCGACCGCTTGGTAGCCAGGACGAACAGGTATATCGCGCCGATGGCCGCGGCGATCATGATCACCCAGTTCAGGGGGATGTACCAGTCGTTCCCCGCCTTGCGCCACTCGTCCGGCATGCCCCGGATAAAGAGGTCGGCGAAGCAGTAGACCGCGAGCGCCAGGAGGCCCAGGCCGAAAACCATCAGGGGGCCGGGGCCGTAAGGCTGACGGGCCGGCGACTCGGGCTTTGGACCAACATTCGGGTTATCCGCCATGAGGGTTCCTCCCCTGAATCAATCATTGACCTGCCGCCATATTGTAGGGTGCGCGGCGGCGGCTGCAAGCGCCGAATTCGCCCGTCGGCAATCCCTCAGTTTCTGGCGCTCATTCAGCCTCAATGGGGTGGCACCCAACGCCGTTAACTAATTCGGGTCGCGGCATGAGTGTAACTCCTGTGCCATCAGCCTTTCCGCGTGCGTGGCCGTGCGGATTTTCGCCGTACCGGGCGGGTGCTCGTTCTTTTTTCGGGGCCAATAGCGCGCCTCTTTCGGCCGGTGGCGTACGTAGCGGTCCCGGACGGCAAGTCGCAACTGACGGCGCATGCCTCCCGCGGCTCGCGCCACTCCGAGCCGCCGCATCGCTCCCCGCACCACCCGCAACGCCGCCGCCAGGCTTAGTTTCCTAGTGCTTAGTTTCTTAGTGCAGGGGCAGTTGTTGACAACGCCCCCGCGAAAGATTACCGTATCCGTGCCCTTCCGCTGCCGACGGCCGCAAGCGATGCATACGGCCTTTCTGTGCTGCGCTGCACCGGCTGATAGGAGCCTTGCGAACCGCCGTGGCGTCTTTCCTGAAACACCTGCCGGTCGTCAGCGGCCTGACGCTCTTGTCGCGCCTGGCCGGACTGGCTCGCGATGCCGCCCTGGCCCACGTTCTGGGCGCCCAGTGGGTCATGGACGCCTACTCGATGGCCTTTCGCCTCCCGAACCTCCTGAGGCAACTCCTGGGCGAAGGGGCCCTCAGCGCCGCCTTCATCCCCGTCTTCACGGGGTACCTCGAGAAGGAAGGCCGCGAGGCCGCCAACCGGTTCATGAGCCTGATGATCGTCGTCCTCGTGACCACGCTAGCCGCCCTGACGCTCGTCGGCGACGGCGTGCTCCTGGCGCTGCGGTGGTATCTTACCGAGGCGGGCTCGAAGTGGCATCTGATTTTCGGGCTGTCGGCGGTCCTCTTTCCGTTCGGCATCATGGTATGCCTGGTGGCCCTGCTCCAGGCGGCGCTGAACTGCCGCCACCACTTCGCCTTGCCGGCGCTGGCGCCGGTGCTCCTGAACCTCTTTATCATCGCCGGCGCGGTGACGGCGGGCCTGCTTGTCGGCGGCGACACCGTCACGCAAGTGTACCTGATTGCCGGGTTCATCCTTGTGGCCGGCCTGGTGGAGATCGCCGTGCAAGTGCCCGCGATGAAGTGGGCGGGCCTGGTGTTCCGCCCCGTGTGGGACCTGCGGGACGCGGGCCTGCTGCGGGTGCTGGAACTCCTGGGCCCGGTGGTCATCGCTGTGGGGGTCGTGCAGGTCAACGTCTTCATGGACTCGCTCATCGCCAACCTGCTGAGCCCCAGCGAGGCCGGCGTCGCGACCTTCAGCCTCGGCCCGTGGGAGATCGCCTACCCGATGAAGATCGGCGCCGCCTCGGTACTCTACTACGGCCCGCTGATTTACCAGTTCCCGCTGGGCGTCTTCGGCATCGCCCTGGCGACGGTCGTCTTTCCGGTCCTGACGCAGTACGCCGTGCGCAAGGACCTCGTCGGGATGGCCCGCACGGCCTCGCACGCCCTGCGGTTGACACTGTTCGTCGGCATCCCGGCGGGCGTGGGGATTATCCTCGTGTGCGAGCCGCTGATCCGGCTGGTCTTCAACCACGGCAAGTTCGCCGAGGCGCCCGACGCCGTCGCCCGCACTGTCTGGGTCGCCAGCCTTTTCTCGCTGGGCATCTGGTCGTACTCCGCCAACCACATCCTGAACCGGGCGTTCTACGCGATGCAGGAAATCACGACGCCGCGGCGCGTGGCCATGATGGCCGCCGGCCTGAACCTCACCTGCAACCTGATACTCGTGTGGTGGATGGCCGAGGGCGGGCTGGCCCTGTCGACCGTCATCTCGGCGGTCTTCCAGACGGCGGTGCTCGCGTGGCTCCTCCAGCAGCGCTGCACGCACCTGGAGTGGCGGGCGATCGGGGCAAGCGCCCTTCGGACCCTCGCGGCCGCCGCCGTCATGGGCGCGGCCGTCTGGGCAGCCGTCTACTGGGCGGCGCCGCTGGCGCTGGCGCCCGGCCGCGGGCTTTACGCAGCCCAACTTTTCGGCGGCGTGGCGATCGGCGGCGCGGTCTTCTTCGCCGTCGCCCGGCTCCTCGGCTTGACCGAACTGGGGGACCTCCTCCGGCGCGGGCCAAGGCCGAGCCCCGTGCCAGCCGGCGTCCCGCCGCTTGAAAACGACCCGCCGGTGTGATACAAAGATAGCCGCGCTGCGCATCACTGAGGGGTGATCATGCCGCGACCGACTTACGCCGAAATCGACCTGGGCGCCATCCGCCGCAATTTCCGCGCGCTGAAGTCGCGCCTCCAGAGCGGCGTTCGTATGCTGGCCATCATCAAAGCCGACGCCTATGGCCACGGCGCGACGGCCGTCGGGCGCGCGCTTGAGCAGGCGGGCGCCGACATGTTCGGCGTCGCCCTTGTCGAAGAAGGCGTGGCCCTCCGGCGGGCCGGACTCCGGGCGCCCATCCTCGTCATGGGCATCGCCCCCGAAGACGAAGTCGTGGAGGCGATGCAAAACGACCTGGCGGTCACGGTGGACTCGGTGGGCACGGCCGCCGCCCTTCAGCAACAGGCCGCCGCGTGCGGCCGCACGGCAAGGGTGCACCTCAAGATCGATACCGGCATGAACCGCCTGGGCTTCCGCGCCGAGGAGATGCCCGAGGCCGCCGTGGCCGTCGCCCGCATGGACCACCTTAAACTCGAAGGCGTGTACACGCACTTCGCTTGCGCCGACGAAGACGACCTGAAGCCCTCGCAGGACCAACTGGTGCGCCTGAAGTCGGCGCTGGCGGGCCTGCGGTCGGCCGGGGCGACGCCGTCTCTGGTCCACGCCGCCAACTCCGCCGCCCTGCTGAAAATCTCCGGCGCGCACTTCGACATGGTTCGCAGCGGCCTGGCGCTGTACGGCATCCGGCCCTGCGCCGACACGTCGGGGGCTGACCTGCAACCCGCGATGGCCCTGAAAAGCCGCGTGGTCCACCTGAAACGCGTCCGCCGCGGCGAAGGCGTCAGTTACGGTTACCGCTGGCATGCCGAGCGCGATTCGCTCATCGGCGTTCTGCCCATCGGCTACGCCGACGGGTACCGCCGGGCACTCTCGAACCGCGCCCAGGTGCGAATCGGCGGCCGCCTGTGCCCGGTGCGCGGCACGATCTGCATGGACGCCACGATGGTGGACTTGACGGGCGTGCCGGGGGCCGAGGTGGGCCTGGAGGCCACGGTGCTGGAGGCCGCCCATGACAGCCCGCTGTCGGCCGCGGCCCTGGCCGATCTTTGTGACACCATCCCTTACGAGATCTTGACGGGCATCAGCGCCCGCGTGCCAAGGGTTTACGTGGAGTAAGCCTGGGCGTTTGCGCGGCGGGTACGGAGGGCCTGTTGCCCAATATGTAGGGTGGGTGCTCTGCACCCACCAATGCCGTTTTTCTCGCGTGAAAACGGTGAGTGCATAGCACCCACCCTACATGAACGCCAATTGGGCAACAGGCCCCGGGACCCGCCGCGCCAAGACGCCATTCTAAACCGCTTCAGGCGCAGAAAAAGGGCCGGGCGTTTTTTCACCCGGCGCTGGCCCGATCACTTCGGTTTTTCGTTGTCGGATGCGCCCTGGAGCCGCGCGATGGCCTTGCGAGCGTCTTCCGCGGCCTTGGTCTTCGCGTACGCATTGATGGCGAGAACGTTCTCCTCGTACTTCGCGATGACATCTTCGCGCGGCACTCTGGGGTCGGCCTCGAGTTTCTTGACTTCATCGAAGGCCGCGCGGGCGGCATCTTCAAGGAGATTAGCCGGTTCCGCCGGCGCGGACGGCGGTTGCGCCGGCTGCTCGCCTGCCCGAACGGGGGGCTGAGCGCCGGGTTCGGGGGCGGGCCCCGAGGGCAGGGCCGGCGGAACAAACGCGCCTCCCGGCCGCACAGCGGCCGGCGTCGCATCGCCGCCGGTCGGGCCGGCGGCCCCGTGGGGCTTTCGGTTGGCCAGGATGAACGCCGCCGCAATCGCGCCGCCGATCACGATGACCGCTCCGATCACGATGAGCAGCAAGATCAGCCAGGAGTCTCGCTTCGGCGTCGCCGCGCGCTCGATCGCCGACAGTCGCTGCCCCGGCGTGGGGGTGCGTTCGCGCTGGGCCCGCTTAACGACTCGCCCGAGCGCCTCGGTCAGGTGCGACCCGCGGTCCTCGGGCGCGATCCGCCCGATCTGGGCGCTGAGGGCCTGCGGCGTGATGGGCCCGGTGGCGCCCGCCATCGAAAAGTCCAGCCGGTCCAGCGCCTCGACGAATTCTTCGGCCGTCAGGTACCGCTCCTCGGGCTGCTTGGCCATCGCCCGCTCGAAGAAGCGGAACACCGCGACCGGCAATTCCGGCACGAACTGCCGCGGGTCCGGCACGTCCTCGGTCACCTGCTTTTTCATCAGTTCTCGGTCCGAGGTGGCGTCGAACGGCGCGCGGCCGGTCAGGAGCGCGTAGTATGTCGCCGCCAGCGAGTACAGGTCGCTGGAGGCCGTCGGCTCGTCGCCCAGCGCCTGCTCCGGCGCCATGTAGCGGGGCGTGCCGAGGCTGTGGCCCGGGCCGATGATGTCGCGGCCCTGGAGGACGTCGCGCGCCAGGCCGAAATCGCTTACCTTCACCTGCCCGTCGTTGGTAAGCATGATGTTGCCGGGCTTGATGTCGCGGTGGATGATGCCGCGGCGATGGGCGTGGCCGAGGCCCTCGGCCGCCGCCCGGATGATCCGCGTCGCCTCGACCGGCTCGAACCGCCGCTTCTGCACCAGGCGCTCGTGCAGCGCGCCGCCTTCCACCAACTCCATGACAATGTAGAACGTATCCTTATAAGGGCAGATTTGGTGGATCGTAACGATGTTCGGATGTGACAGTTTCGCCGCGCTTCGGGCCTCGCGGAGGAACCGGTCCACCAGGCTCTTGCTTGTCTTGGCGATCTTGGGCGGCAGCATCTTGATGGCCACCGACCGTTCCAGGCTGGTGTCGAACGCATGATACACGACGCCGAACCCGCCGCTGCCGATACGCTTGATGATCCTAAAGCCGTTGATCGCCGTGCCGACAAGCGGGTCGGGCGGATCGCCGGGCGCAGCCGCCTGAGGGCGGGGCGCCGGTTGCGGGTGCGCGGCCCGTGCCTTGGTCGCATCGGCCATCGCCGCCAGCGCGTCTCCGGGAGCGGCCTTGGACATCGCCGCTTCCAACTTCGCTGCCGGCGACTTGGCGCCCGCCTTGCGAGCCGCAGCAGCCTGGGCCAGCGATTCCAGTGCATCGAGCGACCCGGCCGGCCGCGACGCCGGTTTCGGCGGCACAGCAGCCGCAGGGGGCGCTGACGCTGCGGGAGCAGGTCCTTGAGGGGGCACCGCCGAAGGCGGCGGCGCAGGCGCAGCCTCGTTTGCCGCCGCGGTTTTCGCCAGGGCAGCGGGCACCCAGCGGTGACCGCACGAACGGCAGGTCACCTCTGATGCCGCAAATTCCTTGGCGATCTTGTACGCGGCGTGGCACTTCGGGCACGCCAGCAAGAGATAGGACATCGGCCTTTCCGGAACGCTGCGCCTGTCGCAGGCGACCCCGCGCGATAATCGCGGCGGATCGACTCCATGCGCGACGAGCCCGTGAGAGGCGAGCCACAGGTATTCTAAACGCAATCCACCCCGCGTCAAACGATTTTGCCGCCTTCGAAACACTGCGGTACCGCGTCGCATACCACTGCAACGCAACTTTGCGCGGCGGTTCAGGAGAACCGCCGCGCACAATAGGGAAGTTACGCTGTCGGCTTTTGCCTTGAAAGCCGCCCATGGACGGACTACGATGGTCACATCAAACGTCGGGAAACAAGGGGTCCGGAGCCCTACAACGATATGGCTTCTGGCCCCTTCAGAGTCCTTGCGGGGCCTATGGACGCAATCGAGACCATCGAGCGCGACGGCCGGCGATGGTGGATCCGGCCCGCGGCCGCAGGACCTCTTCTGGCCGCAGGCTGGCCCCTGGACCATCCCGAGCGATTGGTCCCCGTCAAGCAGGGCCGCCGCCGAACGGTCTATCGCTGCGAAGCCGGGGGCACTGCCTTCTTCGTCAAGTCTTACCATGCACCGGGGCTGCTGCGGCGCCTGAGGGCCAGGCTGGGCCTGGGTCCCGCGCGGCGGGAGTGGCAGGCGCTCGCGGCGGCGCGCGAGGCCGGCCTCGACGTTCCGGAGCCCGTCGCGCTGGCCGGCGGCGCTCACGAGATCCTCGTGACCCGCGCGATTCCGGACGCCCGGCGGCTCGACGAGTACCTCTTCGAGCAGTACTTCGAGGTCGGCGCGGCGGGCGATCCGCCCTATCCCGGCGCGCGGCCGCCTGAACTCGTGTCCCTCTATCGGTGCCGGCGCCGCCCCCACGCGGGCGCCATTACGCCGCAAGCCCTGGCCTACGGACTGGGGGACCTCGTGGCGCGGCTCGCCGAAGCGGACCTGTATTTGCCGGACCTGCACCCGGGCAACCTCCTGATTTCCGGCGGCCCGGAGGCCTGGCGCCTGAGCCTCGTGGACCTGGCCGAGGCCGAACGGCCCGCGCCGCCCGAAAGCCTCGTCGATCACCTCGTACAACTGGAGCATTTCTTCGAGCCGATCGCGTCCGTGGCGGAGCGCCTGCGCTGCCTGGACCGCGTCGGCCAGATTCTCGGCGATACCCTCGATGCCCGCCTCGTGGCCTGGGCGGCGGCCGATTACCGTCGCGAGTTTTACCGTCACCGCGACCGCCGCACGCGGCACGAGTCGAAATATTTCAGCCGTATCAAGATCGCGGCTGCGGCCTCAGGCGCCTGGCGGGGCTGGGCGGTCACCGACCAGGCCGACGCCGTCAAGGCGCTCCTGGCGCAAGCGGCGCCGTCGCCGGACCAGCCCGGCGCAACGCGCCTGAAGCCCCCTGGCCGCACCGCCGACATCTGGCGATCCACCATGCCGGACGGCCGCGACCTCGTCCTGAAGCGCGACAAGCGCGTCGGCCGCCGGGGGCCGGCCCGCGGCCTCCTCGGGACCCGGTCGCTGGCGGCCTTTCGCAAGGGCCACGCGCTGCTGGCCCGCGGCATTGCGACTGCGCGGCCGGTCGCGGCGGTGGACCTGCACCGGCGCGGGGCGGTCAGGGACACCCTTCTGGTGACCGAGAGGGTCGCAGGCGTGCCGCTCTCGGACTGGCTGCGGCACAGCCCGCCTGCGAGTGACCGCCGGCAACTGGCGCGGTCGCTCGCGCATATGATCAGGCGCATGCACGACGCCGGTTTTTCGCACCGCGACCTGAAGGCGCCGAACATTCTGATCGTTCCGCGAGGTCCGTGCGGCCCGCAGGCCGTGCTGGTCGACCTTGACGGCGTAAGGGCGGGGTTCCGCATTTCGGCCGCCCGGCGCGCCAAGGACCTGATGCGCCTCAGCGTAAGCCTCGGCGAGTGGGGCATGGCCCGCCGGACGGACCAACTGCGGTTCCTCCGGGCGTACCTGGGCCGGCGCGGATGCCCCGAAGCGATGACGATTCTCGGGCGGCAGCGCGGCGACCGGAGCGCGGCCCGGCGCCTGAGGCGCTGGTGGCGGCGCATCGCCCGCGCCGGCGCCCGCAAGATGGCGGCGCTGGCACGGAAGAGATCGTGTTAGTATGACAGCGCCAGATTGCGATTTGCGCGGCGGTTCAGGAGAACTGCCGCGCACAATACGGAAGTTGCGCTGTCATATTAGTGCCCCTGGGCCATAACATGGATTTTTCACGAATCCTGATCATCAAGCCCTCGTCGCTCGGCGACATCGCCCAGGCGCTGCCGGTGCTGACGGCCCTGCGCGAAGCGCACCCGAGGGCCTACATCACGTGGCTGGTGGCGACGGTTTTCGCGGACCTCCTGGAGGGCCACCCGCGTCTGGACCGCATCTTCAAGTTCGACCGCCGCCGCTACGGCCGCATCGGCCAGAGCCTCGGCGCGACGGCCGACTTCGTAACGTTCGTTGAATCGTTGCGCCGCGAAAAGTTCACCGCCGTCATCGACCTCCAGGGGCTCTTCCGCAGCGGGTTCCTGGCTGCCGCCACCGGCGCGCCGACGCGGGTCGGCTTTGCCGCCGCCCGGGAACTGGCGCCGATGTTCTACACGCTCGCCGTGCCCATGCCGCGCAAGGAAATGCACGCGGTGGACCGGTACATGGCGCTGGCGCGGCACATCGGGCTGCCGGACCCGAAGGCGACGGACCATCTGCCCGTGCCGGAGGAGGCCCGGGCCGCCGCCAGGGAGCGGCTCAGGGCGGAGGGCCTCGGGCCGGACGAGCCCGTGATCGTCGCGTCTCCGCATGCCCGCTGGGCGACCAAGCAGTGGCCGCCCGAACGGTTCGCCGACGTGCTCCGGCGCATCCACGCCCAGGCAGGCGTGCGGGCCGTCCTGGTGGGAAGCGGCGCCGCCGCACCAGTGGCCCGCCAGATCGCCGAGGAGGCGGCGTCGGCGCGGCCTATTGACCTCGTCAACCGTACGACGTTAAAAGAGATGGTGGCACTCGTGTCCGAAGCCCGCGCGATGCTGGCCAACGACTCGGGCCCGATGCACGTGGCGGCCGCCCTCGGGAGGCCAGTCGTCGGCATCTTCGGGCCCACCAGCGCGGACCGGACGGGGCCGTACGGCCACGGCCACCGTGTGCTGGCTGGCGTCGCGCCGTGCCGCCCGTGTTTCCGGCGCGAATGCCTGTATGCGAGCGGCCCCCAGGCGCTGGCCTGCCTGACGAGCGTCACCGCCGAAGAGGTGGCCCGGCACTTACTGGAAATGCTGCGATAGCGCCAGTAGCCTGTCAGTTCTTAATCTGTGGGTGCCACGGCTGCGCCTTGTGCAGCCGTGGTCGTCGGCAGGAAACCACGGTCGCCGCGGCGACCGTGGCACCCACATAATTAAAGTTGACGGACTACCAGGTCTGAATCCGAGCGTGCAGCAGGCTGAGCCCGCCGTGAAGTCTAGAGCGGGGGAAACTGTGAACACCCATTTTGTCATCATCGGCAACGGGGCCGCCGGGTACCGCGCGGCCAAGACGCTCCGCCGCGCCGATGCCGACGCCCGGATCAGCATCATCACCGAGGAGCGGCACCCGTTTTACCTCCGCCGCCAACTCGCCGACTTCGTCGCCGGCAGCCTCTCGATGACGGAACTCATCTTTCAGAGCCGCAACACCTACCGGCGCGAGCACATCGATCTGTTTCTGATGACCCGCGTCGAGCGGATCGAGCCGGCGGCCCACGAGATCGTCCTGTCCAACGGCGAACGCATCCGCTACGATCGCCTCCTCGTGGCCACCGGGACCCGCGCGGCCCCGTTCAACCTGCCCGGCGCCGACCTGGAAGGCGTCGTGACCTTCGACACGCTGACGCAGGCCCAGGAGGTCAAGCGCCTCTTGCCGGACGTCCGGGAGGCCGCCATCCTCGGCGAGGGCATCGTCGGTCTGACCCTGACGGAGAGCCTCCTGGCCACGGGCATCGGCGTGACGCAACTGGTGCGCGGCGAGCGGTTCTGGCCCGAGATGCTGGACGAGCACACCAGCGGCCTCGTGCAGAACATGCTCGAGAACGCCGGCGTGACCGTGAGGCTGGAGACCGAGGCGCGCGCCATCCTCGGCGCCGGCGTCCGCGTCATCGGCATCGAGACCGTCATCGGCGAGACGATGCAGGCCGAACTGGCCGCTGTCGGCTGCCGGCGGCAGCCCGTCATCGACCTCGCCGCGGGGTCCGGCATCGACGTGCGGCGCGGCATTCTGGTGGACGACCGGCTCAGGACAAGCAAGGCCGACATCTTCGCCGCCGGCGACGTGGCCGAGCCGGCCGGCCCGGCCGAGTTCGGGGCCGACGAGGCCGCCTTCTGCTGGCAGCGGGCCTGGGCACTGGGCGACGTGGCTGCCGTCGGCATGCTCGACCGCGCAGCCGAGCCTGCCATGGAAGCCGTGCGCCTGCGGACATCCCTTTTCGGACGGGAATTGGCCGTCATCGGCCGCGGGCATCTGCCTGCGGAGGGCGATGTCACCGCCATCGATGCGCCTCACGGCCCCGACGTCTTCCGGCGGCTGGTTTTCCAGAACAATCTTCTCGTCGGCGCGGTCGTCTTCGGCACGGGAGACTCGGTGCACGAACTCAACCGGCTGGTGGCACTGCGCTCGCCGCGCACCGTGGCGATGGAGACCCTGGGCCTCGCCGAGGCGCCGGCCGGCATAAGCCCGACGACGACGTTCGCCCGCCACTGCCCCATCTGCGCCGCCGAGTTGATCGTCCACCAGGGGACCCCCGCGGGCACCGCCATCCGCTGTCCGACGTGCAACACGGACCTGGTGGTCCGCTGGAGCGGCGAGCGGATGTGGCTGGATATCCGCCGGCCATAGTAGCAGATGTGGCACGGCTGGCTTGTCCAGCCGTGGGGAACTTCGCCGGCCTTCGCCACGGCTGGACAAGCCAGCCGTGCCACATTGCCGGTTATGAGCGCCGAGGAAATGAACACCGAGCCGCGCCCTCATCTTATCCTGGCCTCGAATTCGCCGCGGCGACGCGAGTTGCTGCGGCAGGCGGGGTACCGTTTCCAGGTCCGCCCGCCGCCCATCGAGGACCGCGGGGTCACGGGCGCCCCCTCGGCGGGCGCGTTCGTCGAGAGCCTGGCGTACCTGAAAGCGATGGCCGCCATCGAGGCCCACCGCCTGCGGGAGGGCCTCGTCCTGGCGGCCGACACGATCGTCGAACTCGCCGGCCGCATCATCGGCAAACCTGCCGACGAGGCCGACGCGCGGCGGATCCTGTCGGAACTGTCGGGCTCCCGGCACCACGTGCTGACGGGCGTGGCCCTGGTGGACATGGCGAAGCATCATCGGCTGCTGGCGCATGACGTGACGTGCATCCGCATGCGGCGCATCGCCCCGGCGGAGATCGACGCCTACGTCGCCGGCGGCGAGGCCATGGGCAAGGCCGGCGCTTACGCCCTCCAGGAGACCGGCGACCGCTATGTCGAGGCGATCGAGGGGAGCCTGACGAACGTCGTGGGCTTGCCGATGGAACTGCTGGAGCGAATGATAAAGGCCGCAGGTTATGAGCCGGAGGACTTAAAAGAATGAGTGCAGAGTGCGGAGTGCAGAGTGCGGAGTGCAAAGAAAACGGCACAGCACGTTTAGCCGCGAGTCGCAGACGAGCGCATAGGGCGCCGCTGATGGCGCTGGCCCTGCTGGCGGCCCTCGGCTGCGACCGCGCCACTCCGCCCTCGTCGGCCACGGGCCCCGACCAGCCGCAGCGCCTGGCGACCGCGACGATCCGCGTCGGCTCGACGCCCCTGGTGGTCGAGGTCGCCAGGACGCGCGAAGAGCAACGCAAGGGCATGATGTTCCGCAAGCACCTCAGGCCCGACGAGGCGATGCTCTTTATCGCCGACCGCGACACGAACCTCTCGTTCTGGATGAAAAACACGTCCGTCGGCCTGGACCTGGCGTACATCCGGTCTGACGGCGTCATCGTCCAGATCGAGCGGATGAATGCGCTCGACACCGAGCCGGTCTTTGCGCGCGAGCCGGCGCGGTTTACGCTCGAGGTGCCTGCGGGGTGGTTTGCGGCCCACGGGGTCGGCGTCGGCGCGAAGGTCGAGATCCCGCCGGAGGTGGTTAACCCCGTCGTGCCCCGGCCTTAAGAGCCGAGGGGCGTAACGCCCCGGTTAACGGGGGCAGACTGCCTTAGCCGGGTGGCATGCCCAGGCCGCCGTTCGCGTGGGCATGTGCCGTGCAGACAGAATACATGCCCAGGCAACAGCGGCGTGGGCATGCCACCCTGCTTGGGCCGATTGCGATTTGCGCGGCGGTTCAGGAGAACCGCCGCGCACAATAGAGAAGTTGCGCTGTCGCACGAGGAGAGAAGATGACTCTGGCCGAGCGGCATTATCCGATCCTGGTGACTGGCGCGCAGGGCCTCCTCGGCCGCGAGCTCGGGCCGCTCCTGGCGCGGTCGGCGCCGGCACGGGATGCGCTGCGGCTGACGGACCTGGCGGACCTGGACGTGACCGACCCGCAGGCCGTGGCGCGGGCCGTGCGAGACCTCAAGCCCCGCACGCTCATTCACCTGGCGGCGTGGACCGACGTGGACGGCGCCGAGGCGCATCCGGCCGAGGCCCACCGCCTGAACGTTGAAGCGGCGGAGAACGTCGCCCGCGCGGCAGCCGAGGCCGGCGCCCTGATGGTCCACATGAGCACGGATTTCGTCTTCGACGGCGTGAAGGCCGGCGCGTACGTCGAGGACGACCCGCCGACCCCCCAGAGCGTTTACGCGCGGACGAAGGCCGAGAGCGAATCGCGGGTCCGGCAGGCCGCCCCGGCGTCGCACCTCGTGGTCCGCACGGCGTGGCTGTACGGCGGCAACAGGGACTTCATCGCACGCATCCTGGAGGCCGCACGCGCGGGCCGCACCCTCCGCGTCGTCACGGACCAGGTGGGATGCCCGACGTGGAGCGAAGACCTGGCGCGGGCGATGGTGGTCCTTGTGGCGGCCCGGGCCCGCGGGACGTTCCACGCATGCGGGCGGGGCGAGGCGTCGCGGCACGAGGAGGCCGCCGAGGCGCTGGCGGCGGCGGGCCTTCGCACAACCATCGAAGGCGTGACGACGGCCGAGATGCCCAGGCCGGCGAAGCGGCCCGCCCGAGCGGTCCTCTCGACAGAGAAACTGGAGCGGACGGCGGGGTTCCGGTTTCCGCCCTGGCAGGAAAGCCTCCGGGCATACGTGGCGACGCTTGGCGGGCGGTAACACCTGCGCGGCCGGCGTTGACCATGACGCCGAGCCTAAAGATCAAGGCCGTGTGCGATGGGCCGCGAAAAGAATATGATGCGCCCGGGTATCAGCGAGAACGAGCTCGTGCGCTGTGACTACTTGGTGTTTCGTAGGCGCAGTACGCGCGGGGCGTCGACGGGATTGGGCGCCTGCGTCTTCAATTCGACTGGCTGTGAGGAGCTCTCAAGGTAACCGGGTGGCAGACCGCAGACACTCTCGATGTCTGCGGCCCTCAAGTTCACATGAAGTTCTAGGGTTTGGCGATCAAAGAACCCCTTTGCCAGAGCCAAGTCAAAGGACCGCCTTATGTGTCGCGGGGCCTCAGGTTCGAGATTGTCATCAAGAGGCTCTCGCAGGCGCCATCCTTGCCGGGAGAGACTACGCCACAGATTCCTCTCCCGGTCCTCCGACAGCAGATTCAGGGCTTTAGCCCTCATGAGCATGGCTTGTATGCTGACCATCCATTGACTCTTGAGTGGAACAAATGCATTTACGTTCCCGAGATGTGCGTAGAAGTCGTCAACAAAAGTCCGTTCCGGTAGTAGAAATGCTCCCGCAAAGGCGTTGGCCTGCTCCTCTATCTTGGAGAATGTGGCAGCCTCTCTGTGCAATGACTTGGACACTCGGCGGTGGAGGATCATGTGGCCAAGTTCGTGAGCGGCATCAAATCGCGACCGCACGGCCGAGGCTTTATCGGTTCCCAAGACGAAATAAGGCTGTGGGCTATCCAGGCCCCACTCCGAAAGGGAGTCAAGTTTGTCAGCGCCCAGTTCCTGACGCACAACGAAGCCGCCAGCCCCTTCCAACGTGCCAACCATATTGGGGACAGGGCCTTCTCCCAAGTTCCAGTACTGCCGTGTTTCTATAGCAGCTTGCTCAATGTCGATTTCTCTCAGGGTCCGTGGGTCCTCTGGCAACCCAGGGTCCGGAAAGGACGCTGGCGGAAACACGATGAACTGGCGCAAGTAATTCACTATTCGCTCCAGCCATTTCCGTCGGCGCACGGCTCTTTGCCTTGCCTGAAGGGTGGAGGCAACCAGTGATCTAAAGAATACCGGACCCTCTGCCCGCTCGGGTGCGGTCGGAGTTATGAAGAACCGCATCGGTACGGCGAGCCTGTCAGCAAGGAGCCCTAAAACGTCAACAGACGGACTCTTTGAGCCTTTTTCGTATTCCGAGATAATTTGTCGCGACACGCCGGCTAAGTCTGCTAACGCCACCATGGTAAGCTGCCTTGCTTCCCTGGCTTCTGTTAGGCGACTTCCGACGAATCCTGGCATAGATGAAGTCATCCGATCTCCGGTTCTTTTCTGGTGTGGGGTTCGCCGCCTTGGTTGCTGGTGGGATCGTTGGTTTTCTTCGCGAACATCGACACAAGGTGAATGCGGTCCCGGTGATAGCAAATGCCATTCTCTTCATCCGACGGTATGGGGAAAACGATGTCGGCAAATCCCAGAACTCGCCACTCACCATTCGAGCCATGCAACACTATTGCATAGAGCCGCTCGCCCGGGGGCGGCCGGTCGCTGTAGTCGAAAAGACACTCTTGGTTGTCCTCCGCATAGGTTCGGCGGAATCGCGCATCGCGCACAACGCGGGAGGGCTGGTCCACGTGAGAAACGGTAAGGCACACCGGGCCACAAGTAACCTCAACGTGGAACTCACCAGACTCGTTTGGAACGGCCTGCGCGGAAATTCCAGGGAACCGGCGAACCAGATCCCTCAGTGCGGCGTCAATGTTGGCGCGCCTCGTGTGTGGCACAAGGTAGTGGGACTGCTCATCTGGCAGGTGTTCGCAATCCCTGACAGACTTGGGGTATTCACGACGAAGAAGATCGAATACTCCGCGTAGGAACTCCCGGTTAACATGAGACTGGAAAACAACCACTGGCCTTCGCCGATCATCTGCTGACATAACGTTCTCCTTGCCCCCGTCTTTCCGGTTGACGCCATAAGCGAGTTCACTAAAGTGGTCGCTTGCGCCAATGCCGTCAACTAGGGTATTGTAGTTCCGTTGGCGTGTCAACTGTTTTCTTGGCGGGAATCTAGCCGTGCTACGCAGATTCCTTGACCTCCGCGTCCCAGCAGCAGCCTTGGCTATCTCGGACCGCCGCTTCTTGGTGAGCGTATTGGAGGAAACCAGACTACTTTCCCTTCCGCGACCGGCCTGTACGCTTGTGACGCCGCATGGCCGGACGAGCCGCACGCCGCGCAAAGGTGCCTAGTTGCGGCAGAGGCTTCTATGGACGAAACTCTTTGCGGTTCTGCCTAGAACAGCCGGTTCAGGATGTAGAACACCACGGCCAGGACGAACATGCCGGCCGAGACCGACAGGAAGAAGTGAAGGGCGGACCAGGCGATCTTTCTGGGGTCGTCGAACTTCGTCGCCTTGTAAACCACCGCCGCCACCGCGCAAAGCGGGTAGTAAAGCCAGAGCGGGTTCGACACGGTGAGCAGGTGCCCGAAGAAGTGGCTAAGGGCCTCTCCCATCACGACTCCTCCTCTTCGCGGCGTTTGTCGTGCGGGTAAGCCAGTTTGACGTAGGCATCCATCATGATGAGCACGTTCAGGAATCCCGCGACGGCGGCGTAAAGCGTTCCGACTTCGCGCAGGCGGTTGGCATAGATCTCGGGGCCCGCCCGGGCGGCCAGGTACTCCGAGACGGGCGTCAGGGCGAGCGTCGGCCCGCCCGCGCCCATCTGGGCGAACCACCACAGTTCCAGGTGCCCCTGGGTCTCGCGGTGGATGATGACGGTCCCGCCTCCGATAACCATTCCCGCCGCCAGAAGGCCCACGATGCAGAAGAAGAACAGGGCGGCCTTACCCCATCGGCCGCCGTAAGCGTGGCCGGCGCCCGGAAGCGCCAGGGCCAGCACGAGGGCCGCTACGGGGCTGGCGTTGGCAGGGGGGGAGTTTCCGTTCATGGCAACCGCCCCGATTCGGCAAAGAATGCTGATTCGTCAATTTTTTCAGGCGCCGGAGCGGCCCGCCGGCCGGCGGCCTGGCCGGTTGCGGCCGGCGGCGACGCGGCGCTAGCGGAGGCGCTCGGGCGGACCATCCAGCCGTAGAACCGCCGCTTCTCGGCCCGGCCGGCCCGGCCTTGTTTCGACGCATCGGCCCCCGCGCCCGCCGGCGTGTTGCCCGTTGCGGCCTTCGGGCCGCTGTCCCCCTCGGCCTTGGGGGGCGCCTTGCCCATCACCAGCGGCGCGATCCGCACCCGCACGAACGTCGGGCTCGTCGAGCCGAGGTGGGTGCCGGTGTTGCCGAGGACCCAGTCGCCGGGCCACCACGTTATCAGCGACAATTTCTGCTTATAGAGGTCCTTGTCGGCGGCGCTGGCCGTGTCGGGCGGCGAGAAACCCACCAAGCCGCCGGCCAGGCCGCCGCCACGGTCCACGGTCCCGGCCACGGTCACGCCGAGGCTCAGGACGGGGTCGACCAGGCTGCCGAAACTATAGATGTGGTCCCGGACCTTCGCCAGGGCCGGGCCGAGGTTGTACTTCGTGTCGAGGCTGGAGGCCATCAGCACCACGCCATCCACCTGGAGCCCCGGCTGAAGGTCCTCCAGGGCCCAGATAATCAAGCCCGTCCCCGCCGAGATGCCCACCACGTGCACGGGGCATCCGGGGTGCCCGATCATGTAGGACTCCAGGCGCCGGGCCAGCGTGCCGGCCGTGCGGCGATTGCTGGCGACGGAGGTCTGGTCAGAGAGGACGTCGCCGCGCGACCAGTCGAAAACCTCGATGGCGCGGTCCACGCCGCCTGAGGCCAGGCCGTCGCGGATGCGGTCGCACTCGCCCATCATGCCGCCCGCGCCGCTCAGGCACACCACAAGGCCCCGGTCGTAACGTTCCGGGGACGTGTAGTTCACCTGGCCGCAACCCGCGGCAAGACCGGCGGCCAGGAGGATCGCGGCCACCAGCGCAGGCCTGCGCAGGCGGGCCGATTGAGGAAGGGAAGGAATGGACGAACGGCGATGCGATTGTCTGGCCATCGGTCCGTTGCTCCACGGTTCCAAGGGTGCGGTCGTTACCCGCGGCTGGCGGCGCCCGCCTGGGCGGGCCGAGGGACCAGACCGGCGGGCGGCCCGGCAGGCGCCGCCGGGGCGGCCAGCGACTCGCCAGGGTCGGTCTTGCCGGCCAGGATCGGCGCGATGAAGTCGCGCGCAAATCGGATGGAAGTCCAGCCCATGTGGCCGCCAAGGTGTCCGGTCTTGATAAGGCTGATCGTCCACGGAATCTGCCGCACTTTCAGATACTGGGCTCTTTCGGCGGGCTCCACGTTTGCCGGCATCTTGAACCCCACCAGCCCCGCGCTGACGGAATGCTGGCGGTCCATAGTCCCGAAAACCGCCGTGCCCGCAGCCATGAGCGGCACGTCGGCGTACGAGTACATGACGTACAGGCGGCTGCGCACGTGCCGCAGCGCCTTGGAAAGATCGTAATCGGGCGCCAGCGCCGGGGCCATCAGGATCGCCCGCTCCACCTGGATGCCCTCGGGCAAATTCTCCAGGGCCCAGACGACGATGGCCGTACCGCCGCTGTGGCCGATGAGCGTTACGGGGCGGTTCGGCATCGCCGCCGTGTATGTTTCGACCATCTGCGCGAGGTCCTTGGCGGCGGCATGGTTTCGCGCCTCGTCCACCAGGTCGGCGACAAACATCCCCTTGGGACCCTTGGACCAGTCGTAGATGACGATGGCGGCCGCAACGCCCGCCTCATCCAGGCCCGCGCGCAACCACTTTGGACCCCAGTTGTAACCTCCGACGCCATCGAGGCTTACAACCAGACCGGCCTCCAGCCGCTCCTGCGTCACGAACGAGTGTGAACCGCCGCAACCGCTCGCGAGAATGCCCAGCACCAGGGCCGCTGTGACCCCGAACCCTTTGTATCCGAACGACAAGCCGTGTTCCTTCATTCCCCGTCTGCCGCAATAAGACGAGGAAGTATACCACCGCCGCCACCCCTGCGGCAAAGCAAAACCGCGGCCTACTGCCGCTCAGTTACGTGCGCCCCTCCAGATTGCGGGGTGTGGCACGGCTGGCTTGTCCAGCCGTGGGTATCGCCAGCGGCCGTCCGCCACGGCTGGACAAGCCAGCCGTGCCACACCCGATAGAGGAAAGCGCCCGAAACTCAGGGGATACGGCCTACTTCGCCGCCTTCCGCGACTGCCGCAGGTTCATCACGTTGGTGACCACGGCCAGCAGCGCGGCGTAAAGCGCGAGGCCCCAGTACAGGATCTGGTTCATCAGCCCCGTCGTGTTCTCGTCCATCAGCGCCGCAAGGGGATAGTAGATCGTGAACACGGCCACCAGGGCCATCGTCTGGTGCGCGGCAAAGGTCCTTCCCCAGCCCAGCCAGACGTACAGGCCCGCCAGCAGCAGCGTCGCCAGGGCCGCCAACATGAAACACGCCGGGAACCACGTCAGGTGGTCCGACAGGTACGCCGAGAACGTGTAGAAAAGGTAGTACGCTACCACGACGACCGCCAGCGAGAAAAGGTCGCTACTGCGCCCCAGCAGCATCCACGTGACCACCAGCGACCCTGCCAGCAGCAGCAGGCCCAGCGGCGCCTCGTGCAGCAGCCGCGCCCCGAAGTAGCCCGGCTGCTTTATCTCCGGCAGAATGACGCCCATGCCGAGCGTCGTGGCGGCGGCCTTCAGGTCCCACTCCAGGATGAGCGGATCGCCGTCGGCCGACGATTCCTTGATGACGGGCGGCGTCATCGAGCCGACCGGCAGGCCCATGTCCTTCCAGGCGAACTGCTGGCGCCCCTTTGCGGCTTCTTCGCCGCGCCTGGCGTTCGGATAGATTCGCATCGCGACCTTGTACTCCTCGCGGGTGGCCATGTTGGCCGGCGTGTAGCGGAGGTAGTCCATGCCGCGCGAGGCGTAGGCGATACGCACGTTTGTCGTCTGGCCCGGCGCCATGGGCATCTTCCAGGTCTGCGAGTTGTCTTTCAGGACGAGGTTCTCCATCCAGTTCTTGCCGTCGACGGCGATCTCCAGTTTGTCGTAGACGCCCTGGTCGGCGGGCATCGGGAACCGAAACTCCGCCTCGGTGGTCTTGTCGCTGCGGTTCTTGACGGCGTACTCCAGGGTCCAGGCGTCCTCGTAGCAGGTGTAGAAGGCCGAGCCTTTCTGGCGGTAGTTCATGCGGACGTCGACGCCGACCTTGCCGCTGACGACGGAGTTCTGCGGGACGGGTTTTCGGACCTTGCGTTTGATCTTGATGGGGGCCTGGCCGGGGGCCTTGTCGACACCGGAGCCGTCGTCGGCCGACTCGCCGTCGGGCTTGGCGGCGGGCTTCCCCTTGCCGGCCCCGAGTTCTTCCTCGGTCACCGTACGGCCGTCCTTGAAGAGGAAGAGCGTTTGCTCCTCGGTGATGAAGTGGGCGACGGCCAGTTCGCGTTGCTCGTGTGGCGGGCCCCAGTTGGTCTTGATGGTGTCATAGTTGGTCTGGGTCATCTGGCCGTGCCGCTCGTTGAAGAGGCCCGACTGCACCAGTAGCGACCCTCCCAGAGCCGCGACGATAGCCGCCCCGAGCGCGAGGCCCAGCAGCCCGTTCGCGAGGTCCAGGACGATGCCCCGCCATCCGCCGCGCTCCTCGGAGTCCGCCACGCCGCGGCGCCAGGCCCGCGACAGAAGCAGCAATATGGCCGTGGCCAGAATGACTACGCCGAGCGCCAATGCGTACTCGGCCTTCGAACCGCAATACTCCTGCAACAGGTCCAGAATGTGACGATACACTGTGATCCTCCCTTTGGGTCAACACGATACTGTGGGCACGAAACGATACATTGGGCACGAACGGTCGAGGAGATGCTGGACGTCGGGCAGGCGTCGGTGAGTATATTGCCCCGCGCGAGGGAGGTTGTCAATACAAAACTCGCCGGCACTAAAAGCGCCGGCAGCGTAAGGTATTGTGCGCGGCGGTTCTCCTGAACCGCCGCGCAAGTTGTCGGCTACCGGGGCCGTGGGCGGTTTCGCCATTCCTGCCAAACCACGCGGCCTGCGCCATGACCACGCCCGGCCGCCCCGCCCAGCTTCGTGCGCCGCCGAAAAAGCACGCGGAGATAAGCATCGCGCCCCCCCCGCACAGTCCCGGGTGTTGGGAGAATGGGAACAAGCCCGCGGCAATGCCGCGGGATGCTTCTGATGCCCCGGCGCGGCCGGTGGGGACTTCATCCCCCGCATGTCGAAGACTCGCCAATGCAAGTCGTAGAGTTGCCGTGGCGATTCGCCCGGCCGACCTCGCGGAGGCGTACGATAACGGCTTCAGCCAGTTATTTTTGAGTTACCATGTCAGGGGAGCGATTATCATACCAGTTCAACCGCGCCTCGTAAAGACGGGCTTAGAAAAGAGGATTTAACCGCGGAGAACGCAGAGAACGCAGAGAAAGACTTCTTTGTTTTTAGAAAAAAAGAGACTTGGTTTCTCTCCGCGCTCTCTGCGTTCTCCGCGGTTAAACTTTTCTATAGCGGCCGCAATGACGCGAAGGAAAGGGCAATGAGAATATCAGTACTGTGTCCCCCGAAATGCCCCGAAATCGCCCCGAAATCGGAAATCGTCCCCCGAAATCCCCCGAAATCCCGATGGGTTCCTTGTTCTTCAAGAGGCGTGAATGGCCGGGAGCTATGGCTGAGCAACGAGAACACCAGTTCCCTTGAGGTGTTTGGGCGAGTTCGCTTCGCTATACGTACCGGGAGGCTGAACTTTCCCGTCAAGATAGAGCTTACGGATACGCATTTCTCCTTTGAAGTTCAGGCCAGCCATAGCGCCTTCAGAAATATAGACGTCGGTGTTCTCACCAAGGCTGTGTGTGCTCGCAAGCACGAGGGTGCCCTGGGATATCGTCGTCGGGCCGGTGTAACTGTTGGCGCCGGAAAGTGTCCATGTGCCTGTGCCGGATTTAGTAAGGGCCGTTGTCGCTTTGCCTGCGCGGTCATAGGGATCTTCTATATTGCAGGAGAGTTCACCAGCACCGTCGCTTGAGCCGGCAAGAACTATCGTTTTGCTTTCAGCATAGCCGGACATCACAAAGGGGCTGGTCAGTTTCAACAGGCCCGTTCCAGATTGATCCAAAGTAATCGTGTCTCTGCCGCCTGGAAGGTTCAGGGTCCGGTCGGTGGTCTCGCCCTTGCCCGTATAGATCAGAGTGCTGCCGCCACTCATCATGATCTCGGCATCGGCTGCGGTTTTCGGCGCGCCCAGGCTGCTGCCGGCCCTGCCTTTCACAAGGCTGTTAAACGAATCGATGCTCAGGGCGCCACCCTCCAGGATCGTCCGGCCGCTGTAGGTATTGGCGCCTGACAGATTCAAGGTTCCTGCGCCGCATTTTTTAAGAACAACTGCTCCGCCGCCCGGACCTTTGGAATCTGCGATATTGACAGAAAGGTCCTGCACATTCGTGGCGCCTGCAGTATCCAGGCCGAAGGTGCCGCCGGCCATCAAGCCGTTCTTGTTGACGCCGGTGGTGATGTTCCTGAGCATGGTTCCGGCCTGCTCGGCAGTGAACTCGCCTGGACCGCCGATATGCAGCCGCAGTTCACCCGCCGCCCCATTCACGATGATATTCGCCGGGGTCCAGCGCGCAGGTTCATTATTGTAGAGCGAAGACATGACTTCAAAGAGTCCCATTTCAACCTTGGTGACTCCCGTGTAAGTATTGCGCCCGAAGAGTTTTATCGTCCCGCTTCTGGTCCCATGGTCGACGCGATGCCCTGTCTGCGTGAAGCCGCCGGGCCCGCTGATTCCGCCTTGCTTGTTATTGAACTCCAGGCATTCGTAAGCACTGACCTTGGTATTCCCCTTCAATGTCACGGGTCCGCTCCAGCGGCCGATGCCGCCGGAAAAGACGCGTCCACCGCTCGTGGTGAGTGGATTCATCACCGGGGCTCCGCCGATACCGACCGCCCCATCATTGTTTACCGCTACAGGACCCGTCCCCAGCCCCTGCTGCTGAACAGAGAGAGAACCGTCATTAACGATCGTTCCGCCACTGTAGGTGTTGGTCGCATTGCCTACGAAGAGCGAGTGGGGGCCGTTCTTGATCAAGGCGCCGGTGCCGGAGATAACACCCGGCAGGAACACGCGCGTGTCATCGAGTTCGAGTCCGTCAATGGTGAGATCGGCATCAAGCCTGATCGGCGCTTTGATCGTAACTTCCGCACGATTCTGGCTGTTCATGTAAGGCAAAGAGGAATACGAGCCGCTCTTGGCGAATACCAGAGTGCCTTTGGAGGTCAGCGTCAGGGAAGAGCTTCCGAAATTGAGCTGGTTGAGCACGAAATCGCCGGCGCCCTCTCTCGTCACCGTGTATCTGCCTGCCGTATAGAAATTGAGGATGTAGTCGGAATTTCCTCCGGCGGCAGGGGCCGCGACAGCGCCAAGATTGCTTTTCCACTGCGCGCCGTCATCGAAGTTGCCCGCATTGTTCGACATCCAGGTGAAGTGCATCGGCGCCCCGGTCTGCACCACCTGCACGGTATAGTCCCTGGTGGAGCCGTCCTGGGCTGTGATGGTATAGGTCTGCGGCTTGCTGAAGTCCCTCTCGGTTCCGGATGCCGGATTCGCTGTGGCAAAACGCGCCAGTTCAAAAGCGGGGGCGAGCGCCTTCACATTGGCGGACGCGGGGACATAGAGGGTGATCTTTGACCCGTTGATCGCGCCAAAGACGGAACCCGGCAAGTGCAAACGATAGATCTCTTTTACCGTCCATGGAGCAGTCAGTTCACTTGGGAAAACATAGCCCTTGTGTTCACGCTTCTTTGGGACATAGGGTTTGTCACCCTTGACCAGCAGGGCAGGCCCGGGATTCTCAAGCTTCGTCTTGGTCGGCGGAAGGTTCGCCGCCTTTGCCGCATCGATGTACCCGGCCAGATCGCGCATGGCAATGACCTTGTAATTGTTATCCTTCAAGTATTCCACCATGTCTTCGAACAGATCAGGATCGGTTCCAACAGGGGGATGCTCCATATCCGGCACGCCGTGGAAACAGAGCACAACCACCCTGCCGGCAGTGGCCTGCTGAACCGCACTGATGAAACCCTCCATGGTCATCCCCGCGCCGCCAACGGCAAACGAGGGGACATCAAATGGGTTATCCACGGCGGGTCGATAGGTGCGATAATGACCGCCTCTGGCGAAGATATACCCCCAGCTGCTCAAGAGAGGGTAGAACTTCGGATTCACATCATAGAAAGGCCAGCAGAAGGTCGTCGGCTTGGGAATCCTGTTCGCGATCATTTCGTCCTCCAGGGTCCACACATAGGCCTGGCAACCTCCAACATCTGTAAGCGATAATTGCCCATGTCCCCTGGTGTGATTGCCGATCTCAAAACCATCCTCGGCCATGGCCCTGATCTGCCGCCACGTCATATACCAATCCTTGCGCTCGCGGAACAAATAGGCGTCCGAGACATAAAACGTGCCGCTGAAACCATGCTTCTTAAGGATCGGGGCCGCGACTGTCGCATGACTGGCACAGCCATCGTCGAACGTGAACACCACAAGCCTGTCCGGAACAGGTTTCTTGATAATCCCCGTGGGATCATCAACCTGTACCGGCTCTGCCCGCCCGATAGATGCCCCTGCAACCAGCACCGCACACATCAACACCATTTCCATGCGTTTCATCATTGTTCTTCGCTTTCGTTTTGTCACGGTTTCTCTTTTATTTTTTGGTTTCAGCCGTGAGCGGGAACAGCTGAAGAACAACCTGGGCATAGAGACGGTGCCCGAAATCGTTCGGATGGTTGACGTTGTTGCCGCTCAGATCGGAAAACGGTTTCTTCTTGAGGATTTCCTGCCAGGGCGTCGTCACATCCGCCAGCGCCACATTCGTTGTCACCAGATTGCCTAATACCTTGGATTTGTTGGCGAAGCCTTCGGCGCCGAAAAAGCGCGGATTCCCGCTCATAGGCGCGACCAGCACAATATCGGCGCCAGGATTGGCGGCTTGAACCGCATCACGAAGTTTGCGCATCTTCTCCTCGAAGCCCCCGCTGTCATTCATCCCGAAGGCGAGGAGGACCAGATCCGGTTTTTGCTCCGTCACCTTTGGAACCATCTGATATCCCCATCCGGGTTCCGATCCGGAGACGCTCAGATTGACCAGCGTCACCGTCGCGCCGAAACGCTTCTGAAGCGTGTTGGCAACCAACTGCGGATAGCAGGGCTGATAGGGAGGCGCCAGGGAGGGCTTGAATCCTGAAGCATTGAATCCCGCCGTGATGCTGTCGCCCAGGGCCACGAACTTGACCGGCTGCTTGCCCCTGAGCTTGGCAAGAACGCGCGTCAGCCGTTCCGGCTGGGGCGTATCCGGCAGGGTCCAGGCGTCGTTGTTATGCCAGTACGAAACCTGCACCTGCAGATCATGGAAGAAATGGCCTTCGGAATGCAGGACCGTGGCAAACATGTTCGGGCTGCCGGCCGGCGGAACCATCTGCGCAGATGTCTTGAACGGTATCCGCGAGGTGGCCGTCAACTCAATCGTATTCGCACCGGGCTTCCAGACATAATCCTTCCCCTCCTGATACTCCATCACCAGATCCGGATGCGTGATCTTGGGTTTCGAACTGGGAGTGAATAGCAGTTTCCCGAAGGCCACAGGCTTGCCTTCCTCCTGGATGAAGAGAACCGGCTCATTCTCCATCGCCTGGGAGCGCCAGAACGGCTCTCCGAGCGACATCCCCTCGCCCGCCTTCTCCGCATCGGCTGCCATCAGCGCCATGCTGCCCCAGAAGAATCCCAGCACCGCCACCATCATCATGCGTCTCATGTAATTGCCTTCCTTTCGTTTTGCAGGTTATCTCACTCTGTTTCAATGGAAATCTTGGCCCAGTACCCCGCCTCAAAACACCAGCCGGTAGGCTGATTGTAGAGCTCCAGAAGGATGCTCTTGCCCTGGTACTCGGTGAGATCTACGGACACGTCGAGCCAGCCGCTAGTGGCGGTGGTCTTCCAATCCGTCTTCCGCAGAAGTTCCCGAATGTCCGCCCTGACAACCTGATCCCAGTCGCCCTC
>JAPLMO010000150.1 GCA_026386995.1 Planctomycetota bacterium
GGTGAACTTGCCGGCGTCGAAGCCGTCGATGCCGGCGGTCGAAGCGATCGTCCAGGCGTACTGCGTGTCCGGCGTGAAGCCGTTCGGCATGCCCGGATCCCCGCCCGACGTCAGGCCATGGATTTCGATCGTGAGGCCGCCTGCGCCCAGCGACGTCAGGTCAAGCGCGCCGCCAAGGTTCAGGAGGTCCCAGCCGGTGCCGGCGCCGCCGATGGCATCGTTGATCTCCCACAGGTACGTGCTGCTGTCCTGCCACGTCATGCTGTTGTTGATCGTCAGGGTGCCCACGCTGGCGCCCGGGGCCACGGAGCCGCCGCCGAGGACGCTGACCGGACCGCTGATGGTGCCCGTGCCGCCCAGGGTTGCGCTGCTGTTTACGGTGACCGCCCCCGTGCCCGTGCCCGAGCCGGTGGTGTTATTCACTTGTAGATTACCGCCGATAATGGTGGTCGGACCGGTGTAGGTGTTGGCATTGGTGAGCGTCAGCGTGCCGGGCCCCGACTTCGTCAACTCCGTGGCCGTGCCTTGGATCACGCTAGCGAAGGTTACGTCTTGACCGAAGGTGTCGATCTTGATCGGCTGGCCGCCGCCCGTGTTGAAGCGGGGCGAGTAGTCGGTGTTGTTGACGGACGAGTATTGCAGGGTGCCGCCGGCGAAATTGATGGTGCCGTTCTGACCCATCGGGCCCGATATCGTGCCGTTTTGTGCAATACCGACGTTAAGGATGCCTTCAGAGATATATGTTGCGCCGGTGTACATGCTCGGTCCGGCAAGAACCAGTTTGCCCGGCCCCAACTTGGTAACATCGCCCGCAGTTGCAGTCAAGTTCGGAGCCGTATATGTCGCGTAGGCTACGGAAAGGGTCAGAGTGCCGGTGCTATACTGGTCGATGGTCAGGCTGCGCTGCGCGCCTTGGCCGGGAGGAGTCATCCTGCCGTTCTTAATCTCGAAGTCGTTGGTGCCGGTCATGAGCAACCCGAAGTCGGGAGTCCATGCGTTGGCGATGCCGCCGAGATCCCACGCCTGGCCGGGGGCGGGGTCCTCGATTTTGACGCCGGTCGCGTCGCCGCCCGTCGTCATTGTCAGTGTACCGCCGGCAGCAGTGAGATCCGCGTCAGTGATCCTGTAATAGGGGCCCTGATTTCCGTTGCCACCGCTGGAAGCGGTCAACTTGCTGTAACTAGTGCCCAGGGTGCCGACGGGGACGATGTTATAGGGAGACGTTGCCTGCTGAGTACCGGTCACGAAATCGACCGTGGTTCCGCCGTCCGGCGTATAGAGGAGCCGGCCACCGAGGTTTACGCCGTAGGTAGTACCATTTCTGCCGCCCGTGTCGTACAGGAAAAAGACGTCGCCGCTACCGGCGCCCGCGACTTTACCAAGCAGCAGACCGCTGCCGTTGCTGGCCTGCATGTTGCTATTGCCGCTGAAGCACACCACGTTACCAAGTTGGCCCAGGAGCACTCTCGTCTCCGTGCCCCCGTTGGGGTCCACGAGGATTCTGTGGGCGCCGGCGTTAGTGCTAATGGCAGAGACGCCGCCGGTCGGCGGGATGAGGCTGAAACTCTGGCTGGTGATGTTCGCGCCGCTCTTGGCGATGATTCTGATGGTGCCGCCACCCTGGGGTCCGTTGAGGAGGCTGCCCGCTCCGAGCGTGAGTTTGCTGTAGCCGTCGATCAGGTTCGTAGGATTATCGGCCATGTAGGAATTGTCGAGCACGAGGGTGCCGCCATTGACCGTCAAGCCGCCGGTGAAGGTGTCAGGCACCGAGCCGTTGAGCGTCAGTTCGCCCGGGCCGGTGACGACCAGCGCGCCGGCGCCGCTGATGAGGCCGGCATAGGTCCTGTTGACCGGGGTATTGAGGACCAGCGTGCCTTGGTTGATCCCCGTGTTGCCGGTGTAGGCGTTGGCGCCGGAGAGTTTCAGCGTGCCGGCGCCGGACTTGGTCAATGCGGTGGCGCCATTGTCGAGGATGGGGGAAGTGATGGTCAGCGCGTCGCCGGCGGCGTCGGTGCGGATGACCATGTCGTTGCCGCCGACGGTGGGCGTGATGCCGGCGCCGCCGCTGATGGTCGAAGCATTGCCGCCGCTCTTGAGGATGCCGTTGAGGGAGAGCGTCGCACCGCCGGCCAGAGTGACGTTCTGCGCGCCGCTGACGTGCAGGGTATTCACCGAAGCGGTGGTCTGGGCGGTGATGGAGCCGGTGATCTGGACGTTCTGGGTGGCGTCGTCGACGCCGAGGGTCGCGCCGCCGGCGATGGCGGCCGGGGCGTTGGCGTCGGACCCGCCGTAGATCAAGGCACGAACGTAGCCGTAGCCTGAGCCGTCACAAGCGGCGTAGGCGGAGCCGCCGTAGAAGATGCCACGGTCGATGAGTTGATTCCACAACGGCACGCCGCCGCTCAGGACGATCATATTGTCCGTGCCGTTGGCGCCGCCGCTGACGATGAAGTTGCCCGTCGCGCCGGTGGCGTGTTCGGCGAGCCAGGAAAACGTGAGAATCGTTATGTTGGCGCCCGGGGTTCCGGCATAGGTGGACTGGACGGTGCCGTCGCCTGCGCCGAATGTGAGGTTGACCATACCTTGGGCGCTATTGGCCGGCTCAACCACGTTAAACGTGCCGGTGCCTCCGAAGGTCAGTTGAGTGCCGGTCGTGCCGTTCAGGCTGCCGGTGGTGCCATTGCCAACTTGAAGAGTCCCGCCGACGGCGTTTTCGAGGGTTGCGGTTCCGCCGCCGATGGTCGTCGTGCCGGTGTAGGTGTTCTCGGCGGTGAGTGTCAGCGTTCCATTGCCTAACTTTTTCAGGCCGCTCGCGCCGTTGGCCGCAAGCACGTTACCGAAGGTGATTGACACGCCGGCGCCGGTGCCGGTGCCGTTGGTGTCGATGCTGTAGTCGGCGGTTCCGTTTGTAGCGAATTTGCTGGATAGGTCGGTCGCACTGACGACCCCATATTGCAGGGTGCCGCCGTTGAAGTTGATCGCGCTGGTCGTTGTAAGCGCATTGGCATAGCCCGCGTAAAGGAGGCCCGCGTTGATGCTGGTGGCGGCAGTGAAGGTGTTGTCGGCTTGGATAACATTGCCGGCGCCTGGTGACGATATGGCCTTGATCAGATACAGGTTTGAGGTGGCGCTGTTTTGAACGAGGCCGGTGATGGTATTCGTGATCTGCGCGTTGATCCGGGTCCCGCCGACGCCGGTGCCGTTGTTGATGATCTGGCCGACGTTGCTGATCGTGATAGTCTGTTGCAGACCGTTGATATCGACCCCGTTGCCGATGGCAGACGTGCTGTTGTTCTTGAAGATGAGGTCGCCCGTGCCGGTGATGCTTGCGGTTCGAACCGAGAGCGTCTGCAGGCCAGCGTTCGTGAGGGTCGTGCCGCCGCTATTCACCGTGAGCGAATTGCCGTCAAGTCTTAACGCGGACCAATCGCTGTTCTGGATGACGCCCGTGACATTGCTGCCGATATTCGCGGAGATCGCGTTAGCACCCAGGCCCGTGCCGGAGTTGGTGATCGTGCCGCTGTTGTTAACGTCCCCCGTGGAGAGCGTGATGCCCGGGGCGGCGCCGCTTCCACCGGAGGAATTCGAGTTGTTGTTGAGGGTGAGGTTGAAGGCCCCTGTGACGCCACCGCTGATGGTTAGCCCCCCATAGCCGGCGGTACGGATGGTTGCATCCGCGCCCAGGATGATGGGCGTGCTGATTGTGTTGTTTTGATTGGCTCCCGCCAGGACGAAGATCCCGGAATTCGCCCCTGAGCCACCGAGCGTGAGAGAAGTGCCGCCGCTGAGGGTGACGGCGATGTTATCCTTAAAACTGATGCTGCTGGCGACTTGCGCCCCGGAAACCGTGACGGTACCCGCCGTGTAAACGCTGCCCGAGGAGAAAACCAGGTCATCGGCGCTGGTGGTCGTGGCCGTGGTCGTGCCGCTGCCGCCGCCGGTGGGGTCGGTGTTCCAAAAGACGTTGATCCCGTCCCATAGGCCAGTGACCGGGGCTGCGACATTATCGGTGGCGCCGTTGAGATCCCAATAATATGCTACGCCGTGGGCGGGCTGGACGGCGACGAGGCCCAAGAGGGCCAAGGCACACAACATCAGGCTTGTACGGGTACTCATGGAAGGCTCCTTACAACATCGGGTTCCGGTTCTTGCCCATTACGGCGGCCTTCATCTGCCCATAGTTTAACCATAGTACAACCGCGGCCTGGCCCCGTTTCCGCGTGAATAGTTCGAACGCTCCCCCGCCAGTGCGCAGGGAGCGTCTGTCGCTACTGAGGAACAATGTGTTGGCGGTCTGACTGTCATCAAGGCCCCCCAATCCAACCGCCCAGAACCGCCACCCCCTACTGGGTCGAAGAACCCGGTAGAAGCCGATCGTGCGATATAGTATACCTCATGTTTTGGCCGAAGTCCAATCGCGGCGGTATTTTTTGGTTCTCCGGCAGCGGCCCTTCTGACCGGCCTGCCCAGATTGCCAGGATTGCCCATCTCGTAGACTTCAGCCCCCCGGAATTGCCGCAAGGCAGTTCCTTGCCTTTGTTCAGTTTTTCACTCTGCATTCTTCACTCTGCACTCTGCGCTCCGGTTCCCGGTTGCCGCCGGTCCACCCCGCGGCAGTGCCGCGGGCTTGTTTCTGGTTCCCTGGCCTGCCCGCC
>JAPLMO010000136.1 GCA_026386995.1 Planctomycetota bacterium
CAGGCCCGACGTCCGGTTTTCCGGGTCGGTGATCGTGGCATAGACCTTCCAGGTCTTGGCCACTTGGTCTACCGTCATGCTCAGGTCGACGGTTGGCAAAATCTCGGCCCGGGCGATCCCGGCGGTCAGAACCAGAGCCAGGATCGCGGCGCCCGGCCCCGCCATCTTCTTCACTACGTTTCTCATGACACAAGCGCCTTTCGTTAGAATGGTTCGCACCGTTGAGTTTCGCACAGAAAGAGAAAGCAACTGTTTGCGTCGGCTGAAGGCCAACACGGCGCCGCCGATCGCCAGCAGGATCAGCGTGGACGGCTCCGGTACGGTCGAGGAGGCTCCCAACGAGGAGGCTCCCAACGGGACCGGGACGCCCTCGCCGTAATGGCCTGAGATCTCCACGTAGTCCTGCGCGTCGACAACATTGTCGACGAAGACGTCGCCATCGGTCCACACCGCCGGGGTTTTGCCGTAGCTGCCCGACACAACTATGTAGTCCTGGGCATCGACGTATCCGTCCTCGTTGGCGTCGCCCGCGATGTGGGTGGGAATGGCAGCCACATCCAGGTTGATGGCGGTTCCGCCGCCGCTCAACGTCAAGGTGTAGCCCGGCAGCGTGCCGGGGATGAAGTTGGCCAGGTTCAATCCACCGCTGGCGGTGACGAGCGTGTAGGCTGCCGGGCCGGTAGCGAGACTGCCCAGGGCGTTGAAGTAAAACGTGTTGGTGTTGCTCTGCGAGGCGGTGCTTGTCAGCGCCAGGATGTCGCCGGCCGTGGTGTTCAGATCGAACTTCAGGCTGGCTCCGTCGAAGGCGCCAGTGCTGGTGAAGCTCATCGTATTGGTGTAGCCGTCTTGCAGATCCAGGGTCGTGCCGCCGGCCAGACTAAGCGTGCTGCCGCCGGCGATGGTGGTACCGCTGGACGCGTAGGACGTGCCGTAGGTGGCGGTGCCCGTCACGCTGACGGCGGTGGCGCCCATCGAGCCCTTTGTGGTGCCCTCGCCTAGCCGGAGCTTGCCGGCGCTGACCGTCGTGTTGCCGGTGTAGGTATTGACGCCGCTGAGGATCAGCGTGCCCGGGCCGCTCTTGGTCAAGCCGCCGTCTGGTGATAAGGCAGACGGCGCTTTGCGGACCACGCCATCGATGGTCAGCGTGCCGGCCGTCACCTCCACGGTGCCGCCGGCGGGCCCCAGGTGGATGTTGCGGTTCGTGCCGCCGGTATTCAGCGAGAAGTTGCCGGTGGTCTGCAGGGTGCCGCCGAAGAGGTGGGGGGTGGAAGTCGCTACGCCAAGCTGGTTGTTGTCTGTCACGCTCAGCACCCCGCCGTTCACGTAGCTACTGCCGGTGAAGCTGTTGGCGGCGCTGAGGGTCAGCGTGCCGGCGCCGGACTTGGTCAGCGCGCCCGTGTCCGTGATCGGCGTGCTGATGGTGAGCAGGTCGGAGGAGGTGTCGGTACGGATGACCAATTCAATACCTGTGCCTGCGGTGACCGCGTCGCCGCCGCTGATGGTGCTAACGGAACCGCCGCCCGACTTGATGATGCCGGGCACCGTGAGGGTCTGAGATGCGTTTTGCGTGTAGTTCACACCGCTGCCGGAAAGGTTCAAGCTCAGCAAGCTGACGCTGTTCTGATTCGCCGGCGTTGCCGTGAGTTTGACATGTTTGCTGGCCGTGATGGTATTGACGTCTACCGTGTTGGGGTCGCCGCCCGCAGTAGCGTAGTTCAGCGCGCGCACATACGAGGGGCCGGCGACATGCAGGGCGGCATAATCGGCGCCGTTGAAGAATACGCCCTTATCAAGGAATCCGGCGGTTCCCGCCGTGAGATTGATCAAGTTGTCGGTGCCGTTGGTTCCGCCCGTGGAAACAATGTTGCCGGTATTCCCGGCAACGCGGGCCGTCAACGCGCCAAAGGTGGTGCTCAGGGTGCCGGTGCCGGCGTTGTTGGACTTGAGGGTGACATCGCCGCCGGCCAGTGCCAGAGGGCCCGCCAATGTCTGACTCAACCCGGTTCCGGTGTTTTTCAGTTCCAGGGTGCCGGCGCCGGCCAGCGTCATTCCGTTGTCGCCGCCGGTCAACTGAAGGGCGATCGTGGCGGTCACGCCGGGATCGACGGTGATCGTGTTGGCCGCAAGCGTGGTGCCGTTGAGGTTGATGTTGGGGGTACCAGTCCCGGCGACCAGACTGTAGCCGTTGGCCTTGAACGTCATGCCCGCGCCGACCGTCGCCGTGCTGTTGACGGTGACTACGCCGGCCGCGTCGGTGAAGATCAACGCGCCTGTGGTGGCCTGCGGGAGGGTGCCCTGAGTGCCTGCGCTGGTGGCCCAGACGTTCGACGTCGAGGCCCAGGTTCCCGTGCCGCCGCCGAAAGGCGCATCCGGCTTCGGGGCCCAGTAATTGCCGCCAACATTTACCGTCATGTCGTCAACGCGGAGCCACTGATCAGGGGTGCCGCCGGAATTGTACAAACGGATGTTGTTGATCGGCTTGCCGGCTCCGGCCGTGACCTGGGTCAGAATCTGCTTAACCCAATCGTCCTCAATAGGAGGCTGGCCGCCGATCCACGACACCGACCCGGACCAGACCTGGGTGTCACCATCGTAGCCGTAGATCCACCCCGTGCCGTTACCGCCGGTAGACCAGTTGTCCGCGACGGACACGTACACGCTCGGAACAATGACGTAGGAGGCGAACTCCAACCGGGTGATCTCCGCGTCATAATTGGACAGGTGGCGAGTAGGGGTAGGGCCGTTGCCGTCATAGAAAGCCACGCCGACGCCGGTCACGGCAACGGGGGACCCCGCATAGTTGTCTGCAGAATTGTTGAAGTTCATCACGCCCGCACCCACATGGGGGGCCAGCGGCCCGACGAGGGCCAGCACCGCACCCACCACCGCCGCACACACACAATCTCTTCGTAAACACTTCAGTCGCTCCTTCTGCCGCGAGGGGGAAAAACAGTTCGGAAACAATCGGAAATCTTGGCCGGCCGGAACGCCCCGGCCGGAACAGAATACGTTGGGTATTCAGTTGACTCCAGTAACCACAATCCGTAGTGCCCAGCCGAACGTAGCGGCGGTGGCACTCTCAAATCTCGGACTACTTCGTTTCTGTTGCGAAAAGTCGGGTGCCATGCCCACGCTTGCCGTGGGCATGGCACCCTTTCCGAACACTCTGAAACTACTTCCGCTTCCTCCAGGCGTAGGCCAGCAGACCCAGCAGGCCGGTGACCAGCAGCAGCAGCGTGCCAGGCTCAGGGACGACATCAACCGTCATGTTGTCTACGCGGAGCCACTGATCAGGGGTGCCGCCGGGATTGTACAAGCGGATGTTGTCGATCGGCTTGCCGGCTCCGGCCGTGACCTGGGTCAGTGCCTGTCTCCACCAATCGTCCTCGCTGGGGGGCTGGTTTCCGATCCACGCCACCGACTGGGACCAGACCTGGGTGTCACCATCGTAGCCGTAGATCCACCCCGTGCCGTTACCGCCGGTAGAATAGTTGTCCGCGAGGGACACGTACAC
>JAPLMO010000410.1 GCA_026386995.1 Planctomycetota bacterium
TGGACGCCGGTGGCGTCAATAACGTCGCGGGCGACGGCGGCGAGGTCCGGCCCCGTGCCGTCGCCCAGGATTAAAGTAACATCGTACGCCATGATGCCCTTCCTCAGAGGAAGCAGAGTCAGCGGGCAAGAAACCGCGGTATGGTAAGAGCCGGGGGGTGAAGATTCAATCCTTTTTGCCGGGGCCGGGCAGGCGGTCGAGCAGTTCGGTCAGCGATTCGACGCAGATGTCGGCGGGCGGATCGACTTTGGGATCGGCCGGACTGTGGCGGCGGATGAAGGCGGTCCGCATGCCGACGCCGGCGGCGCCGGCCACGTCGGTCCGGGGGTCGTTGCCCACAAAGAGGGTCCTTGCGGCCGGGACCCCGATCCGCCCCAGGGCCACCTCGAAAATCCGCCGGTCGGGCTTCTGGAACCCGACCACCGAACTGAAACACCGCACGGGAAAATGCGGCGCCAAGCGAAACCGCTCCACCTGCGACTCCCACAGGTACTCCGGCGTGCCCCAGGGCGTGTTGGACACAAGGCCCAGCCGGTAGCCGCGCGTCTGGAGGGCCAGAATCACGGGCATGGCGTCGTCGTAAAGGCGGCTCTCGGCCAGGAGCGGCCGCGCGCAGGCCTCGGCCATGCGGGGCAGGGAGCGGCCGCTCAGGCCCCGGACCATCCGCCTGAGCGCCAGCATGATGCGGTGGACGGGCGGCGTTCCGGGGGCGGGGTTTGGCCGCCGGGCGGCAGCCTGGGGAGGGTCCGGAACCGCGGTGACCGGCGGCGGTTGCTCGCGCTCGGGCCGCACAACGTAAGCGTATACGCCCTCGATGCAGCGGGCGGCGGCCTGGGGCCAACTGGGCGCAGGGTAATCGACGAGCGTGCCGCCCAGGTCGAACAGGACCGCCTCGATCTCGGAAAACACCAGGACATCCCCCGCGCACGGCGCCGTGTCTGACCGCTGGTATAGTGCGTTACTCAGATTACACATTATCCAAGACGCCGGGTGCCACGGCTGCGCTGTTTGCAGCCGTGCTCTGCGTCCAGCGGCGGCACTGTTGCTGAACGGCGCAACCGTGGCACCCCGGCCGGACCGCTAGAACACCCGGAAACAGTAATCGCGATTATCGACGTCGAAATCCGCATCCTTGAGGCCGGGATTGATCACCACATCCGTGTAGATATACTGGCTCAGGAGCGTGCCGTCCCAGTCGTAGGCGTCGGTGCGCACGCAGGTGAGGAACTGCTGGTCGATGTAGATGATCAGGACCGGGCACGGATAGTCGTTCTTGTTCGGAAGGACCCGCTTGAAGACGTAGGCCGGCCGGTCGCCGAGGTCCCGCATCCCCTCGAAGGTCAGCGTAAGGTCGCCGTTGGCCTTGGCCTTCTCGCATTGCGGGGTGACCAGCCGCAGCATGTTGGCCATGCCGGCGAAAGTGAGCGGGCGGCGGCTGTGCTTCAGGGCCAGTTTGCTCGTCGGCTCGATCATAACTTTCTTGAACAGGACACCCAGTAAGCCGGACGGATGGGCGGCAACCTTGCCGTCGTTCTGGCCCTCGACGTAGATGGCCTCCTGGCCGGCGCTGACGTCGCCGGTCCATTTTATGTAGAGGCTGAAGGCCTTGGCCCTGAACTTCATCTGCATCGTTTCGGTCTTCTGCAACGCGCCGCCGATCTTCTCCTGCTTCTGGAACTGGCAGGTGTACTCGCCCACGCGTTCGTCGCACCACCGCAATGCCTTGCGAAGGAACTCCAGCGGGTCGCTGGCGGCCAGTTTCTGCATCTCCTCGGGGCTGTCGGGGAAGACGGCCCGCTTGGCCCCCTCGGAGAGGACCGGCGCGGGCGCCGCTTCGGCCTGTGCCGCAGGCATGCCCGCCCAGGCAAGCCACACCAGGGCCACGCAGGAACCCGCGGCGAACAACCGACGCATCATGTGCGACATAGCCATCCACTTCACCCTTGGCCCGCTATGGGGGCCTCCTCAGTCGGGACAACCCCTATCGTCAAGAGAATCGGAAACAGCGAATACGTGCGACGTTGCTTCACGTTGCAGAACCCCGCGTTCTTGAACATGGCCCGCATGTCGTGCGATTCACGGTGCCAGACGGAGCCGCCTTCGACCCGCGTGATGATGAAATCGTACAGGATGCGCCCGATAAACTGGTCCGGCCAGCCGTCCAGCAGGAGCAGCCGCCCGCCCGGCCGCAGGACGCGGCGCATCTCGCAGACCACCTTGGCCTGGTGCGGATAGTGGTGGAACGAGTTCGCGCAGGTCACCACGTCGAGCGAGCCGGATGCAAAGGGGAGGTGCTCGCTGTCGCCCGCGGTCACCGACACGGCCCCCTCAAGTTCAACGGTGGCGGCCTTGGCGCGGGCCTGGTGGACCATCGGCTCGCACAGGTCCAGGGCAAAAACGGTCCAGCCGCGGTCGGCAAGGCGCGCGGCAAACTCGCCCGTGCCGCAGCCGATGTCCAGGGCGCAGCCGGGAGGAACCTCCCTGAGTTCCTTCAGGAGCAGGGTGTGCGACGGCTCAAACAAGAAGTGGTTCAGCCAGTGGCGGTCGTACGTGTCCGCCCACGCGCTGAACTGCGCATGCGCTTTTCGTTTGAACCGGCGCTCACGCCGGGTCGGTTCAGGTGACATAATCCTCGCTCGCGAACGCTCCGCGCGATAACATCGGCGTTCTGAGAATACATTCTATAGCCCAGGCCGAAAAAAAGGAAGCGCGGGAACCGGGACTTTAGGGACCGCCTGCTTGTGGAACACGAAACCTTTGACATTCTGACGCTCGCCGGCCTTGCGGCCGGGAGTTTCGTCCTGGCGCTATCGGGGGCCTTGGCGCCCGGACCGACGTTTTTTGTGACCATCGCGGGGAGCCGCCGGCGGGGGTTCTGGTTTGGCCCCCTGGTCGTGCTGGGCCACGCGCTGGCGGAGTTGCCCGTTGTGGCGCTGCTCCTCTGGTGGGCGTCGACGGTGCTTGGGAATCATTATGTACTGGCCGCCATCGGGGGTGTCGGGGCCGTGGCGCTGGTCTGGATGGGCATCGGCATGGTCCGCCAAGCCCGCCGGCCGCCGGAGGAATTGCCCGAGCCCGCAGCCGGCGGGCCTGCGCCGGCGCCGCCGGCAGGGGGGCGCTACAGGATCTTCATCGAGGCCGTTCCGGCGGGTTTCCTGACGAGCATCGGCAACCCCTACTGGCACCTCTGGTGGGTGACCTGCCCGACGTACCTCCTGGCGAGCGCGGCGGCCCAGGGCTGGCCCGGGGTCGCGGCGTTCTTTATTGGCCACATTGCGGCGGACCTCGCCTGGCTCAGTGCGACCTCGCTGGCCGTGTCGAGCGGCCGGCGGCTGCTAGCGGGGCGGCTTTACACGGGGCTCCTGGTGTGCTGCGCCGTGGTCCTCTTTGTGATGGCGGGATTTTTCCTGAAACTGGCCGTCGAGTCGGCCTTCGGCTGGACCCTGCCGCGTGTTGTTTGAGGGTGTTGTTTGAATGTCGGGCTTGACACCCCGGCGAATTCTATTATGATTGCAGAGTATAAACTAACCCGGCATCCTTGATAACCGAACCTCGGAACAGTGGAGGGTGAACGCCCGGTCGGCCGCAAGCAGGCCCGGCCGGGCCCAGACACGCGATGCCTACGGTCAAACTTCCGGACGGTAAGACAATGGAAGTGGCAGCCGGGGCGAGCGTCGCTGATGTGGCCAACCAAATAGGTTCAGGCCTGGCTCGTGCAGCAGTCGCTGCCAGGCTGAACGGCAAGTTGGTGGATCTTTCGGCCGTCCTGGCGGGCAGCGGCCCGTACGAGGTCGAGATCCTGACCGACAAAAGCGACGAGGCCCTCCGGATTCTGCGCCATTCCACCGCTCACGCCATGGCTGCCGCCGTGCGCCGAGTGTACGGCGACGGCGTCAAGTTCGGCATCGGCCCGGCCATCGAAGACGGGTTCTACTACGACTTTGACCTGCCTCAGCGGATTACCGACGAGGACCTGGCTCGCATCGAGGCCGAAATGGCCAAGATCGTCGCCGCGGCCGCGCCTTTTGTGCGCGAGGAAGTGTCGCTGGAGGCCGCCACGGCCCTGATGCAGTCCGCAGGCCAGACCTACAAGGTCGAACTTCTCCACGACATCGCGGCCGGACGCCTGGCCGACGGCGACGACACCGTCCACGCCGAGGCCAAGCCCGCCCCCGAGCGCCCCGGGACCGTAACGCTTTACCGGACGGCCGACTTCGTCGACCTCTGCCGCGGGCCGCACGTCCCGAGCGCCGCCAAGGTCCCCGCCTTCAAGTTGTTGAGCGTGGCGGGGAGTTACTGGCGCGGGGACTCGACGCGGCCGATGCTCCAGCGCATCTACGGCACCGCGTTCTTCTCGAAGAAGATCCTCGAGCCGCACCTGGCGCAGGTCGAAGAGGCCAAGAAGCGCGACCATCGGCGGATCGGCAAGGACCTGGACCTCTTCAGTGTCCACGACGAGGGGCCGGGCGTCGCCTTCATGCATCCCAACCGCATGATTATTCTGAACGAGATGCTGGACTTCTGGCGGCAGGTGCACCGCGAGGCCGGCTACGTCGAGGTCCGAACGCCGATCATCCTGAGCGAGGCCCTTTGGCACCGCAGCGGTCACTGGGACAATTACCGCGAGGCGATGTACTTCACCCAGATCGACGAGGGCCAGTACGCCGTCAAGCCGATGAACTGCCCAGGCGGCCTGCTGATCTACCTGAACGAGCCGCACTCGTATCGCGGCATGCCTATCCGGATGGCGGAACTGGGCCTGGTGCACCGCCACGAGAAGTCGGGCGTGCTGCACGGCCTCTTGCGCGTGCGGCAGTTCACGCAGGACGATGCGCACATTTTCTGCCTGCCCGAGCAACTGCGCGACGAAGTCATCGGCGTCATCGACATCACCGACCGCATCTACAAGGCGTTCGGGTTCGAGGACGTGCGGGTGGAACTGGCGACCCGCCCGGAGAAGTCCATCGGCACCGATGAGATGTGGGAGCACGCCACCGGCGCGCTGGTGCAGGCGATGGAGGCGCGCGGCATAAAGTTCAAGATGAACGAGGGGGAAGGGGCCTTCTACGCCCCGAAAATCGAGTACCACATCCGCGACTGCCTGGGCCGCTCGTGGCAGTGCGGGACCATCCAGGTCGACCTGGCGATGCCGGAGCGGTTCAACCTGACGTACGTGGGAGCCGATAATAAGGAACACCGGCCGGCGATGATCCACCGGGCGATCCTGGGGAGCATCGAGCGGTTCATGGGCATCCTGATCGAGCACTACGGCGGGGACTTCCCGCTGTGGCTGGCGCCGGTCCAGGCGGCCGTGCTGCCGGTGAGCGACCGCTTCAACGCCTACGCCGAGAAGACGGCGG
>JAPLMO010000247.1 GCA_026386995.1 Planctomycetota bacterium
ACTGGATTATATGGCAGCCGCGGGCTATCATCCCAATGAAGTGATTCGAGCGGCGACCCTCTTTGAGACGATGCAGGGAAAGGAATCCGCCGAGTTCCAGGGCATTCATCCGAACCCGGGCAACCGCGTGCGGGACGTTGCCGCGGCCGTCAGCCGGAAGTATCCCGGCCGGGGCGGCCGCATCGGACGCGAGGAATACCAGCGTGTCGTCCTGGACCGTCTGAGAAAGCCGTGATGCCGTGCCGCGGCCGGATTCGCTTCCGGCTGTAAGTGAACGCTGAAGGGTTGTCTCACCGTGAGCGACGGACGCTCCGGTTTGACCGGGAGTGCGTCAACGTTAATTATGTGGGTGCCACGGCTGCGCAGTTTGCAGCCGTGCGTCCCTGCCGACGACCACGGCTGCACAAGGCGCAGCCGTGGCACCCATAGATTCAGTCCTGACAGGCTACTGGGAGGAGGACCGCTATGCGGATGCCGATGCGGGCGGGATGGAGCCTGGCGGCGCTGGCGATTGTTGCGGCCGCCGGCTGCTCGACCAACCAAGCCACGCGGCAGCAGGCCGACCGCACGTATCAGCGGCTCTCCGTGGTCTCCGCGGACGTCCCTGCGGCGCCCGGTCCGGCCTTGCCGGACGCGCGCCCCCCCGAGGCGGCCGGGACGCCGATGCTCTTCTTCGCTCCGCGAGCCGAGCCGGCCCCGCTCGACGCGCCGCCGGTGCAGGTTGCAGCGGGGGCCCAGCCTGGCGGGGCCGCGGAGCCACCGGCCGCCCAGGAGGCCGGCAAGGCGGGCGAGTACCCGCCCCTGCCGCAAGGGTCCTTCTGGCAGGTCGTCAAGAGCGACGTCCGCGCCGCCCCCGGGAAACTCTGGGACGGCACGAAACTCTCGTTCGGCAATCCGACTAACCTGGGGATACTGGCGGTGGCGTTCGGCGCCGACCGTATCGTGCGGCACAACCTCGACGAACGGATCCGTGAGCAGCGGGAGCGTCACCACTTTCCCGCCCTGGAATCGGGAGACTTCGGCACCATCATTGGCAACCCGGGCCTGCACTTCGGCGGCGCGCTGGCGTGGTACGCGGTCTCGGTCAACAATCGCGACGCCAAGGACTACGCTCTGGCAAAGGCACTGATCGAGGCGCTGGCCATCAACGACCTGACGACCGGGTTCCTGCAAGTGTCGGCGTACGAGCGGGCGCCGAACGATCAGTACTTCGGCTGGCCGTCGGGGCACACGTCGTCCAGTTTCGCGGTTGCGTCGGTCATGCATCAGTATTACGGCTGGCAGGTCGGCGTGCCGCTGTACCTGTTGTCGGGTTACGTTGCGGCCTCGCGCATCGAAGACCGCGAGCACAACGTCTCGGACCTGGTGTTCGGTGCGGCCCTGGGCGTCGTAATCGGCCACAGCGTCGTCAAGGGCGAATTGCCGCAACTCGGCGGGTTTACGATCCTCCCGTACGGCGGCGCCGGGACGGGCGGCCTCATGATGATGAAGCAGTGGTGACATTGTCGGCCCGCGGTTGTAGCGGGGTCATGGTAGAGCCTGATTGTCCCGAGCCCGCTGCGGAAGCAGCGGGTCATTTTTGAATTGAGCGATGGATGCGTAACGCACGAATGATAATTGGCCTTGCCCTGGCCCTCGCTCTCGGCGGTTGTCTGCCGACGTCACAGGAGGCGCCCCCCGGCCGCCAGTGGATCGCGGCGACCGGGAACCTAAATAACCTGGCCGTCGTTATGTCGGTCCGCACACGGGGGGCGGAGGGCTTCCGGTACAGGCAGCGCGATGCGCGCGGCATGTGGCACGCCGGCGGCACCGGCCAGGGCGAGGTTGCCGCACTTGCCGCCTGGCGCGAGGACCTCGTCGTCTTCTTCCGCAGCGGCCGGTACGGCCTGTTCGGGCCGGCCGCGCCGACCATCCGCGAGTCGCCGGTCCCGTCCTGGACGCCCGCGGCCGCCTGCGAGGACGGCCTGGCCCTCGATGCCTTCGGCTGGGCCGCCTCCCCGGTTGAGCCGGTGCATGCCCGCTACGAGGAAGGCCAGTGGTCGTGGCGCCGCGTCGACGTCGTGATGGAGCGCGACAAGGTCCTCGATCCAGGCCTCGTGCGCTTTGCCGGCCGCCTGTTCATCGTCTGGCGCGAGGAGATGCCGACGCTGGCCGAGCAGGCGGCCGGGTACGGGTTGCGGTTCGCCTACCTCGACAAGGGGCGCTGGATGGGGCCGTACAAGTCGCGGCTTCAGGTGGCCTCGCCGCCCCGCGTGGCGGCCGACGGCGGCGCGCTGGTCTGTCTGTACCAGAAGCCCGCCGACAGTGCGGGGCGGTGGGCCCTGGCGACCTACGCGACGACCGATGAAGACTGGCACGAGTCGGGCGAATTGGCCGGCGAAGCCCCGGCCGGTCCGCTGGCGCTCGGGCGCCAGGGCGGCCGATTCTTCGTTGCGGCCATCTCCGCGAGCGGCCCCGAAGTGGCGCCGCTCGAGATGCCCGCCGGGCCGCGCGAGCCGCCGCGCCTCGGCGACTTCGTCGCCCTGGCCGTGGCCGAACCGCAATCAACGTCGCCCGATAACACGGTTTTCCTGCTGGCCGTGGCCCTGTTGGCGCTGGTGCTGCTGCTCATCAGTTGGCAGCGGGCGCGGCTTGGGGCAGGGGCCCCCGCGGCGCCGGCCGGCCCGGCGGCGCTCGTGCCGGCCTCCCTCTGGCGCAGGGGCGCGGCCATCGCCTTCGACTACCTGCTGGTGTCTTTCGCCCTGATGCCCGTAACGCAGCGCTACTGGCCGGATCTCATGGATCGCGTGCTGGAGGGAGATCCTAATACATGGCCTGATGTTCTTATCTTGCATGTCCTTGGGGCCGCGGCGATCGTCGCCTACACGGCTGTGGCCGAAGGCTTCTTCGGCCGCACCCTCGGCAAGCACCTCCTGGGCATCGAGGTCCGGAGCGTCGAGGGCGGCGCGGCCGTCTCCTGGCGCCAGGCGCTCGCGCGAAACGCGATGCGCGTCATCGACGAACTGCCCGGCCTCTACATCGTCGGTCTTATCTCCATATTAGTTGGACCGAAACCTCAGCGCCTGGGCGACCGCCTGGCCGGCACCATGGTCGTCATGCGGTCTTCCGCCGAGCCGCGGCCTCAAGGGTAGCCCGAGGGGCGCCGCCGGCAATCTCTTCCGCGGAAATTTCTTCCGGCCAAAAAAAATATTTGCCCCACTCGGTTTATGATTCCCTGCCCGCTACGCCTAGTGTGTCATTTCAGGACAGGCCCATCTACTAGGGGCTGCTCTCTCGGCTGGTTCCTCGACCACTCGGGGCTGTGTGGAAAAAGGCGCTTGACTGAGTGGCGGAATGTGGTAAATAGGGGGCACGGATGGCCGATAAGATAGGTTGTGTGAGGCGCAGTGGAATGATGTGGGTATCGGCCGCCCGTGGGGAAGGTCGCCGTGGCACGTCGCACTAGCACGTCGCGTCGGGTGCGCTGAGTGGAGAGGCCAGGCGGCCGCGTGTAAGGGGTCTTGCGGTGAAGTACTTGAAGGGCGAGTACTATCACGCGATTGACGCCAAGAGCCGGCTGACGATTCCCGCCAAGTTGCGGGAGTTCATGAGCCGCTCAGGCGAAGGGTACGCCGTCGTCGCGACGCAACTGATCGCCGTCCAGTTGTTCGACGGAATCCTCTACCTCTACACGCCGCAGGTCTACGAGCAGATCGCGCCGCAGTTGGGCGCCGAGTTGGAAGTCAACCCGGACGTCCGCAACTACAAGCGTCTGCGTTTCGGCCTGGCGCAGGAAGTGGAAGTCGACCGCCTGGGGCGCGTCCTGATTCCCGATCCGATCCTGAAGCGTTGCGGCCTCGGGAAGGACGTGGTCATCCTGGGCGTCGAGAACCACATCGAAGTCTGGCCTCAGGCGCGTTGGGACAAGTTCGTGGAAGAGCAGTTGAAGCGGCATGATGAGTTGGCGGTGCGGGCGATGTCGCTCGCGCTGGGCCCCGCTGCGCCGGCGCCTTCGCCTGCGGCAGAGGCCGCGGCGGTGGAGCCGTCGGAGGGCGGTGCGCCTAAACCTTGACCCCCTTGGGGGTCGCTTGAGCGGGCTTGCCCGCGCGGGCGGCCCTTTTGAGAACAAGCCGGCGGCGGCGCGTTGGGCCGACCGCTGGATGGATGCAGGACAAGTCATGAGAGCGAGGGAGACAGCCGTGGACCGAACCGAAGAGTCCGGAGCCGTTGACTTGGTTCGCAAAGCCGTGATGGACCCGCACGCACAGGCTTACCTGTCGGCGGACCGGCTGCATGGCGAAGTCCGCCGCCTCCAGGCCCGCCTGGCGCAGGTCCGCAAACGCGGCGGGGCGTTCGGGAAGGTGGATTTCTCCGAGGACGTGCGCGACCTCCTGGGGCGCCTGGAAGCCGGCGCGACGCTCAGCCAGTACGTGCACTGACCAGAAGGCGGAGGGTGTGGACCCAATCGTCGGCCATGTGCCGGTCCTGCTCGCGGAAGTGATCGAGCAACTGGCGCCGAGACCGGGGCATGTGATCCTGGACGGCACGGCCGGCGGCGGCGGTCACGCGATGGCATTGCTGGACCGGCTCAGGCCGGGTGGAAGACTGATCTTGTTGGACCGCGACCAGGAAGCACTCGAGCGTTTGATGGCCCGAATCGGACGCTCTCCCGACTTGCGGTACTTTCACGCCAACTTCTGCGACTTCGATGAAGCCCTGGCTCAGGCCGGCGAGGAGCGCATCGATGGCGTGCTGCTTGATTTGGGTGTTTCGAGCGTCCAAATCGCGGATCCCAACCGTGGATTTTCCTTTGACCAGCCCGGGCCACTCGACATGCGTCTGGACCGCTCCGACCCCCTCACGGCCGAAGAGATCGTCAACCATTGGACGGCCGGGCAACTGGCCGACATCTTCACCCATTACGGCGACCAGCCGTTTGCCCGCCGCATTGCGGCGGCCATCGTTCGGGCCCGGCAGAACCAGCCCATCCGCAGCACCGACGAACTGGCCGAGATCGTCCGGTCGGCGTTGCCGCCAGCCGCGCGGCACGGGCGCATTCATCCGGCGACGCGGGTTTTTCAGTCCATCCGCATCGCCGTTAACGCCGAACTTCAGAGCCTCGAGCGGTTCTTTGACAAGATTTTCGACCATCTGAAACCCGGTGGTCGCGTGGCCGTCATCGCTTTCCACAGCGGCGAGGACCGGATCGTCAAGACGCGCCTGCGCCAAGCCGTTGCCGCAGGCCGTGCCCGGAACCTCACCGCGAAGCCGATCACGCCCACGCCGACCGAGGTCGAGGCCAACCCGCGCAGCCGCAGTGCCCGCATGCGGGTGGCCGAGGCCGTGGCGCCCGCCGGTTAGGAGATGCGAGTTCCCTCGGGCGGCCGCCTGCGTGACGGCCGGGACTCCCGAGGGCAAGAGGGACGCTGGGCCTGCGGGCCGCAGCGAACTAGATGTGGGAGCATGCCGTGAGCCGAGAAACTAAGTTTGGGCTTCTGGTCGGACTGATTTTCATCGTCCTGTTCGGCGTCATTCTGAGCGGCCGGGCCGGCTCGTCGGTCCAGGAACACGCGGCCATGCCGACGGGCGGCAGCGGCGAGCACGTCACGAAACTCAAGGCCATCCACTCCAACGTGGACCCGTTCGTCAAGAACGGGGCGCCCGAAGGCGCCGCGCTGCCGGATTCCGCCATGTTGGCGGACGCCAAAGACGTGGCCAAGCCGCCCGCCGAGGAGCCGATGCCCGCTCCGGACCGCCTCTCGCCGGTCGCGGCGACGCCGGCTAAGCCTGTCGATCTTGGCACGGTGGCGTTCATGCCGGTCAACGTTGAGACGCCCGCCGGCGGCGAGCATGCGGATCTGCCCGGGGCCAAACTCGAACTGCCGCCCGAGCGCGACGCCGCAGCCGGCGGCCCCGCCAAGCCCGATGCCTCGATGCCCGACGCCGGACGCCGCGTGTACGTCGTCAAGCAGGGCGACACGCTCTCGAAGGTCGCACGCCAGTTCTTCGGCAAGGACGGCGACCGCCTGGCCACCAAGATTTACGAGGCCAACAAGGCCACGCTCAAGGACCCGCACCGGCTCGTCATCGGCCAGAAACTGGTCATTCCAGGCGTGCCCACGGAGACCCCGAAGACCGACGCGCCGAAGGCCGACACGCCCCGGACCGATCAGCCGAAGAAAGACCTGCCGTGCGAGCCCATAGGTGACGCCGTCTACGCCAAGGCCGACAAGGCAGCCCAGCCGCCGCTGGTCATCCCGACCTCGTACCGCAAGGACGCGGCCGGTGCGGCCAAGTTGCCGCCGGCCGGCACAGTCCGCGACGTGACCGCTCAGGACCTCGACCGGATGTACGGTACCGCGTCGGACCTGGTGGAGCAGCCCTCGAAGCCGCCCGCCACGTACACGGTCCAGGCCGGCGACACGTTCCAGAAGGTCGCCGCAAAGATGTACGGCGACGGCAACAAGTACGGGCGTCTCTTGTTCCTGAAGAACCAGCACCTGGTCTCCGACCCGTCGAAACTGAAGATCGGCCAGCGCATCTTGCTGCTGGACGGCCTGCCCACGACGGCCGATACGGCGGTGGCCCTCAGATGAGGCTCTGCGTGCGGCTGGCCATTCTGGCGGTGATGCTCGTCGGCTTAGGCGTAGGCCTGATTTACCTCAGGACCGACACCAGCCAGACCGGCCACAAGTTGCACCTCCTCTACAGTCAGAAGCGATCGCTCGAGAAGACCTGCTGCCGGCTGGAACTGTCGATCGCCGGTCTGAAGAACCAGGAACGTCTGCGGCAGCAGGCGACGGAACTCTTGAAGGCCGATGACGGCGTGGACCAGCCCTCCGCCGCGACGCGCCCGGGGGCCGGCTCGCGCCCGCGGCCGCTCCTCGTGAAACGCGAGAAGCCGCCTTCGCCGTGACAGGTCGCCCTGCGGCCCGCCAAGGGGAAAAATTTGTGACGACTCCAGACCGTCAACACCGCGTCGCTCGCGTGATGGTCATCGCCCTCGGGGCCGTGCTCGTGGCCTTGGGGGGATACCTCGCCTGGATACAGATTACCGCCGCGGAGAAACTCTCGGCGCTCGCCTACGACCAGCAGCACATGCGGGTGCCGATCCGGCCGGCGCGCGGCAACATTCTGGACTCGCGCCTGCGGGTGCTGGCGGGCAGCGTCGATACGCGCAGCGTCTTTGCCGACCCGAAGTGGATCAAGGACCCCGGCGATGCCGCCACCAAGGTCGGGCGCATCCTGGGCGAGCGCCCCGACGAGATCCTGAAGAAACTTTCGGCCAAGAGCATAGACGAGCCGGGCGGCCGGTTCGTCTGGCTGGCGCGGCGGATTTCGCCCGAGGCCGCCGAGAGCATCGAGCGGCTCGGCCTGCCCGGCATCGCCCTGACCTCGGAGGGCGTGCGGCACTACCCGAACGGGATGCTTGCGGCCCACATCCTGGGCTCCGTCGGCGGCGAGCAGCAGGGCCTCGAGGGCGTCGAGAAGATGTTCGACGACCGCCTCCGCGGGCGCGAAGGCGAGGCCCTCGTCCTCGCGGACCGCGGACGCAGGCCCATCTGGACCGAGGCCGACCAGTACACCCCCGCCGTCGACGGGCAGCACCTGGTCCTTACGATCGACGCCACCATCCAGGCCGCGACCGAGGCCGCCCTGGCCGAGGCCAGGCAGAAGTTCCACGCACAAAGCGCCAGCGCCGTGGTCATGGACCCCAAGACCGGCGCCATCCTTGCCCTGGCCAACGTCCCGACGTACGACCCGAACCGGTACAACGATTTTCCGGTCGATGCTCGCCGGAACCGGTGCGTGACCGACACGTTCCCGCCGGGCTCCAGTTGCAAGCCGTTCGTGGCGTCGGGGGCGCTGGAGGCGGGCGCCGTCCACTTCGGCGAGGTCATCTTCTGCGAGAACGGTTACTGGGCCGCCGCCAAACTGCACGACGCCGGTCACTCGTACGGCAACCTGACGTTCGAGCAGGGCATCGAGAAGTCCTCCAACATCATGATGGGCAAACTCGGCACGCGCATGGGCAACGGAAAACTCTACAACTGCCTGACGGCCTTCGGCTTCGGCACAAAGACCGGCGTCTGGCTCCCCGGCGAGAGCAACGGCGTGGTGTTCCCGGTGCGGAAGTGGAGCAGCCTGAGCACGACGCGCGTGGCGTTCGGCCAGGAATTCGCCGTCACGCCGCTACAGTTGGTTACGGCCTTTGCAGCGATCGCAAATCATGGTAAACTCGTGCGTCCGAAAATTCTGCGCGGCGTCCTTGACAGCCGCGGCCAGGCGGCCGCGGACCTCTCCGAGGCGGAAGTCGTCGGCCAGGCTATCATGGAGAAAACCGCGCGAGACTTGATCGATCGCGCCCTGGTGGGCGTTGTCGAAGAGGGGACCGGCAAGGCGTGCCAGATCCCCGGCTACAAGGTCTTCGGCAAGACCGGCACGGCCCAGTTGATCGACGCCGGAACGCGCAGCGTCAGCCACACGCGGTACATGGGTTCGTTCCTGGCGGGGGCGCCGGCCCAGGATCCGAAGATCGTCGTGGCAGTGGTGGTGAACGAACCGGATAAGTCCATCGGTTATTATGGAGGAACGGTAGCGGCGCCGGCGGCCAAGAAGATACTGGAGCAGGCGCTTCCCTACCTGGGTATTCCGCCCACCGAGCCGCTCGCCGAGCAGGGCAAGGGCCATCTCGTGCACCAAGTGAAGGTGACGGACTGATCGGCGGCAGGTGTTGCCGACGGAATCTGACAGCCCGCCGACGACTTACGCCGGAAGAAGGTGTTGGCCATGAAGTTGAGCGAACTTGCCGGAGGCATCCCCGGTTGCACTTTGCGCGGTTCAGGCGACGTTGACATCGCGCGGGTCGTCCATGACTCGCGGCAGGTCCGTCCGGGCGACCTCTTCGTGGCCCTGCCGGGAACGAAGGTCGACGGCCACGAGTTTGTCGCGAAGGCCCTGGAGGCCGGGGCCTCCGCCGTTGCCGTCGAGCGGCCCGTCGCCGCGGCCAACGGCCATCCCACGCTCCAGGTCCCTAGCAGCCGCGTGGCCCTCGGCCTGGCAGCCCACGCCCTCGTCGGCAACCCGACCCGCCGCATGACGGTCTGCGGTATAACGGGCACGAGCGGCAAAACCACGACGACCTACCTGCTGCGCAGC
>JAPLMO010000130.1 GCA_026386995.1 Planctomycetota bacterium
CGACGTGGCCCATCTCTCCCCTCTCCCCACCGAGGGAGAGGTGTGAGCGGCAGTTGCGGACGCGGAGCATCCGCAGAAGTCTCGCTCGTTCGCCAGCCTCCTTCGCCCCGCCGGGGCGAGAAGAGGATAAATATCATCCGCTTTCCACGGGTTGCGCGTCGGGCCGCAGCGCGGCCGCGCCGCTCCACCCGCCGTCAGGCCACGGCACGCCTGCCGTGCCAGGGTGGCTACAACCCCTCGCCCCGTTGGGGCGAAAGACGACCCTGCCCCGTAAAGGCCGGCAAGGCCGCGCAGCGACTTAGAAAAGAGGATTTAACCGCGGAGGCCGCAGAGAACGCGGAGAGAAACCAAGGCTCTTTTTTAAGAATCAAAGAAGCCTTTCTCTACAGCGCCAGGGAAACTGACCGCCCCGACGGGGCGGCGGAGTGTAGCCACGGGTGGAGCACCGGCCGCTGAAGGCGGGCGGTGCGCAACCAGTGGGAGCGTTCGTCTTTCAACACATCCGCCCCTTTAGGGGCGGCGGAAGCGCCGGGACGCGCGGCGACGTGGCCCATCTCTCCCCTCTCCCCACCGAGGGAGAGGGGTGAGCGGCAGTTGCGGACGCGGAGCATCCGCAGAAGTCTCGCTCGTTCGCCAGCCTCCTTCGCCCCGCCGGGGCGAGAAGAGGATAAGAGAACCCGCTTTCCACGGGTTGCGCGTCGGGCCGCAGCGCGGCCGCGCCGCTCCACCCGCGGCTACAACCCATCGCCCCGTTGGGGCGAAAAACAGCCACGGCAAAGGGGGCTGTACCCTTTTCGCGCCTTTGCGAAAAGGGGACTCTCCCCTTTGCCATGCCGGAAAAGGGGACAGCCCCCGTTTCCCAAAAGCCGGAAACGGGTGCAGCCCCCTTTTCCTCGCCACGCCAAACAAGCCCCCCGTGAATGCACGTGGGGCCGCGCGGCTGTTATCGCTGACCGTCAGAAAAGCGGTGAACTACCGGCGGCGACGCAGCGCCATAAGGCCGCCCACGGCCAGCAGCGAAAGCGTGGCCGGCTCAGGAACCTCGGAGACACGGAACCCGACATCGCCATCCTCGGACCCTGGGCCGAGCCCGTAGTAACCTCGATACGCCGCGCGCAGGTAACTATCGTAGTCTAAGAACGACCCGCCCCGCAGGCCCCGAGAGGACGAGATAGTCGCCTCATTCCACTCCCAGACGTTGCCATCCTGGTCGAACGTCCCATAGGGGCTGTCGGACAACTGGAACTCGCCTGCGACGGTGTTGTAGTAGGTGGCAGAGTCAATGGGCCACGGGTTGCCGTAGTAGTTCCCGTTGTTGCCTGGGTTCGTGGCCTCGGTCATGTCTCGCCCGGGAACGTTGTCGCTGCTTGTCGCGTAGTCGAAGTAATCGCCCGTCACGCCACCGTTCTTGTGATAGGCCGCCTTGTACCACTCATCCTCGCTGGTCACCGCCCACTTCCAATTGGCATTGCGGGCAATCGTGTTGTTGGTAATGCCGTCGGCAGTCAGGGTGTACGCCCCCGTCTCTGTCGTGTCCGAACCTTGCGCGCCCGTCGGCTGGCCGTTGTGCAGCCAGTTAGCGAACCGGCAGGCGTCCCAAAAGCACACGTAGTTCACCGGCCGGTTGGCGTAGTCCGGGGCCACGGTGTAGGTGTAGTTGCCTGTTGAGCCACCGCGCTGGATATTGCAGCCGTAGGAATTCACAGCCGTGTCCATACCCGTGTTGTACAGCCCGTAGGTGTCGGTCTTGGCCACGGCGTTGAGGAACCCCGTGTACTGGCTGGCCATGACCTCGTACTTGCCGATGTTGTACTCGTAGTTCACAGCGCCGTACCCCGCACCGTGAATATCCGCCGCGTTGCCCGGATTGCCCACGGGGACGGTGTCGATGACAACCGCCTGAACCGCCCCGGCCGCCAGCAGCACCATCGCCGCCACGACCGCCGCCCTCGCCACGGTCTTTACGCTGATCATCGCCAATCTCCTTTATGCCATGCGTTCCCAAATAAAAAAGGGCGATCTCCGGCACTTCCCCGGAAATCGCCCAAGCGTTACAGATTCGGATTGTCTTTGCTGAGGACGGGCTGTGCCGCAAACCCCCGTTAGCGACCCGGCCCGGCTATCCTCAGCGAGGGTACTATACATCACAAACCCGTCAGATGCAAATTCTTTTTCCGCCGGGCATGCGTTGACGGTCTGGCCGCGGCCGACGGCCCACCTGACCGACCCTTACAACCGGCGGCGACGCAGCGCCATAAGGCCGCCCAGCGCCAAGAGCGAAAGCGTGGCGGGTTCGGGAACGACATCATACACGGGCTGGTTGTAGACCATGGTGTTGGCCGAGGCGCAGGGAATATTGTCATCATTGAAAGCCATGCTGAACTCCGTGCTGCCCTCGGGCACCAGCGTGGCATAGACGCCGTGCGCCGGCAACTCGGCCAGAACAGTCGGGCCACCGCCGCCGAAAATGTCTTCGCTGGCATAACCGCCCTGCAGCAGGACCGTGAGATAACTCCAGTGCCCCCCGTCTTCATAACTCCCCAGGCCCAGGCGAGGCCCGGCGATGGCGTTGTCCGTGAGATTCACCATCAGCAGCATGTCAAAGCCGTCCCAGTTCTGGGCCAGCCCGGCCGGCCCCTTGTCCATCAGGATCATGGCCCCCGTGGCGTCGGGCGGCGCATTGGTCAGCAGGGCGGCAATGGAAGAGTCTTTGGAAGAGAGCGTGGTCAGGCCGAATGCCTCTGCCCCGCCGACCAGGCCGGGGATGCAGGGTGTCTGGACTCCAGAGAAGATAAAGTAGTTGGCCTTCCGCATTCCCAGGTTGTGTCCGGCGTCGGTCATCTTCAGTTGCGTCGAGCCGGTCAGAGTGGACGACCAGGTGTCGGTGGTATTCTGGCCGGTGACGAACTTGCCGTTGGCCCCCGCCACGCCGCCGCTGCCGCCCAGGGTATTGGTTGTTGTGCTACCGGTTACGACCGATGCGACGATCTTGACCGTCCCGCCGGCGCCGCCGCCGCCCGTGCCGCCAGATCCCGAGGCAGTACCGTTGCCGCCGTTGCCGCCCGCAGAACCGCCACCGCCGCCACCGCCGCCGCCGCCGCCAGCACCACTGCCGCCGCCGAGCGTGAGGAAACCATTCGTGCCGCCGAGGGCCAACTCTCCGGAAGCGCCGCTCCAGGTGTGCCCGGCGCCACCGAGGCCAGGCGCACCGCCGCTTAGACTAGCTGTCGCATGGCCCGCCGCCCCGGCAGCGCCATTGTCGCCTGACAAGCCGTTGCCGCCGAGACTTCCCACGACCCCCGACGAGCCGCCCTGGGCTGCACTAGCGCTGCCACCCTGGGCATTAAGCGTGGCCGAGACGCAGGTGAGTTGTCCGTACACCTGGATTTCCAAAGCCCCGCCGCCGGCGCCGCCGATGCCGGCCGCGCCGCCATTGCCACCATTGCCACCATTGCCGCCGTTGCCGCCGGCGCCACCGTTGCCGCCGCGGCCACCGTCACCGCCCTGCTCGCCGCCTTCGAGAGAGCCACCAGCGCCGCCGCCGCCGCCGCT
>JAPLMO010000092.1 GCA_026386995.1 Planctomycetota bacterium
GGTGAACTTGCCGGCGTCGAAGCCGTCGATGCCGGCGGTCGAAGCGATCGTCCAGGCGTACTGCGTGTCCGGCGTGAAGCCGTTCGGCATGCCCGGATCCCCGCCCGACGTCAGGCCATGGATTTCGATCGTGAGGCCGCCCGTGCCCAGCGACGTCAGGTCAAGCGCGCCGCCAAGGTTCAGGAGGTCCCAGCCGGGGTTGCTGCCGGCGGTGCCGTTGGCATCGTTGATCTCCCACAGGTACGTGCCGCCGTCCGTCAACGTCATGCTGTTGTTGATCGTCAGGGTGCCCACGCTGGCGCCCGGCGCCACGACGCCGTTGGCGAGGACGCTGACCGGGCCGTTGAGGGTGCCCGTTCCGCCCAGGGTTCCACCGCTGTTGACGGTGACCGCCCCCGTGCCCGTGACCGAGCCATTCACCAGCAGCGTGCCGCGGTTGATGGTGGTCGGACCGGTGTAGGTGTTGGCGCTGGAAAGAACCCAGGTGCCGTCACCGTCCTTGGCGACCGACGTGATGTTCACCCCGGTGCCGCTATCCTGAATGGCGCCGCTGAGCGTATTGTTGCCCGTGTTGGTACCCTTGAGGGTGAAGGTAATGGGGCCGACATTTGGCGTGTCGTACGTGCCGGTGTTGGTGAAGTTCAGCGGCACCGAGCCGGAGGCGTCAATCGCGGAACTGGCCGCAAGGCTGAACAGGCGGTTGGTGCTCGCCCAGGCCGCGTCGGTACCCACGAATTTCAGCGCACCCCCGCCAAGATATATCTGCCCGGCACTGCCGTTGGAGAGGCCCAAACTGTTGGCATAGCCGATACAAGTTTTATTAAAGGCGGTCATGGCCGACACGCCGGTCCCCGAAAGGGTAACGGTCAAGGTACCCTCGTCGATGGCGGTGATGGTATTGGAGGCTGCGTCAATGTTGCCGCCGGCGTAGATGGACATTCCAACAACGAGGCCTGCGGTGGTGTCGACCGTGACGGTGTTACTGCCGGCAACCGCCGTGAGAGCGGTCCCCGTGGTGACGTAGGTGTCGTTGCCGGTGTCCGCCAGGGTGTAAATCGGGGCAGCGTCAGCGAGGGTCGTGATTTCCAACGTGCCTTCGCTTACGTAAGTGGCGCCGGTATAGATGTTGTTACCGGTGAGTCGCACCGTGCCCGGACCTAGTTTGGTGACGCCGGGGTTGCCCCTAGAGAGGTTGTTGCCGCCCATGATCGGTACGGAAACCGTCAAGGTCCCGGCGCCATACGTGATGAGATTGGTCCACTTTCTGTTCCCGGTGCCGGTACCGGCGGTCCCAAGGCCAATCGATCCGTTGGCAGCGTTGGTACCCGTGCTCTTGATCTCGTAGTCATAGTCGCTGTTAAGCAGGATCCCCATGGCGTTCACGAAGTCATTGCCATTGAGGTCCAGTGCATGACCGGCCTCCGTCGGGGCGATCTTGAGTCCGCGGACAGAGCCCGTGTTAACGCGCGTTAGTGAACCGTTGAGTAATTGAGGAGAACCTTGGAGGTTGTCGTAGACAGTCGTAAAGGTTGTGTACTCCCCTGTGACATCACTCATGTTGCCGGTGCCCGTAACGCGCTTAATTTCCTGAAGGCCGGATGTTGCATTCGACCAGCAGAAATCCACGGTGCTGCCGCCGTCGAGCGTATACAGCATGTTACCGGACCAGTAATTCCCCACGGTAGGAGCCGAACTGCTATAGATAGCGGCCGTGCCGGAAACACCGGCCAGGGTGCCGATCAATAGGCCGTTGGGCGATTGCAGGCCCCCGCTTCCCCCTTGGTTTCCGGACCCTATGGGGGCGTTCAAGTTTAAGGTGGTGAGGGTTACGGTCGTGCCTGCTCCGCCGCTGGGATCAACAAACAAGCGGGAGGCGCCCGGAGTGGTGTTCAAGGTATTGAATGTCTGGGTTGTGCTGCTTGTGCCGGAAGGATTCCCCATGATGAGCACCGTAGCGGGGCCGAGGGCTGATCCCACCGTGATCTGGTTGGTGCTGTCGATCAGGTTCGTCGGCGTGGCCATGTAGAGAAAGTCGAGGGAAAGCGTGCCGGCTTTGACATTCAGGTTGCCGGTCAAGGTGTTGGCGGTCGGGCCGTTGAGGGTGAGCGTGCCCGCGCCCCACTTGGTCAGGCCGGCGGTGCCGCCGAGGGCCGAGGAGATCGTCCCATCTGCGTCGGCCGTGATGGTGGGCGCCGTGCCGGCGAGCGTGATGGCGTCGCCGTTTATCGTCGCCGTGTCGCTGAAGATGATGCCGTTGGCATACACCGCGCCGCTGCCGCTGCTGACACTCACCGCTGCGCCGGCAGCGTTGAAGATCGCGGCGTTGCTGGGACCGTTGCTGACATCCCAGAGAAGATTCGATCCCGTGCCACCCCAGGTGTAGTCCGTGACGTCCCACGTCCCAGAGGTGCCGCCGGACCAAGTGTACGAGGTGGCCATCGCCGTGCCGGTCCATGCCAGCACACCCACGGCGAGCAAACAAAGAAACAACAACGAGTTTCCGAATCGAATCGCGCGTTTCATCGTGTTCCGGCTAAACAAGACTGTCTCCTTAACGTGACGAGGCCTGACCCCGTTTCCGTGTGAATAGTTCAAACGTTCCCCTGCGAGTGCGCAGGAGCCGTCTATCGCCACTGAGAAGAAATGTGTTGGCAGTCTAACTCTCATAACGGCCCCAATCTAACCGGCCAGAACCGCGACCCCCCGTGGGTGCAAGAAACAGATAGAACCCAGCGCGGCCCACGGAATTATAACTCACATTGTGGGCGAAGTCCAATCGCGGAGGCTTTTTTGGTGTTTCGCCAGCGGCCATTCTGGCCAGCCTGCCTAAATTGCCCAGATTGCCAATTGTGGCCTTCCATGCAGCCACACCGGCCGCTACGCTCCCCCCCCGAGAAAACCTCCCAAGAACACCCCCCGGGACCTCCCGACACGCCTCCTCACATCCCTCTTTCCACCACCCGGGTTGCCGCAGGCTTGCTTTTGCCGCCGGACGCGCCCCCCGGACTTGGCAGACCCGGCCCGCCGTCTGGCCGCCCTGCCGAAAGCCGTGCAGGCGGGCATCGTAGCCATGGTCAACCTCCGGGAAGAAGCCAATAAACGCACCATCCCGGAGGCCCCTCTTGAGGGCCTCCGGGATGGCTTGTCGCTTAATACTACAGCGCCACTTGGGCAAGTTTCGCGCGGCTGGTCTCCTGACCCGCCGCGCGAAACGGCCTTCTCGCAAGCGCCAATGACGATTCTTGCGCGGTGGGTACGGAGACCCGCCGCGCAAAGGCTCAAGCATGTAGGGTGGGTGCTATGCACCCACGCGGTTGCCACGCCGACGCCTGAGCAGCGCCACACCCAGCGCCACGAGCGCCAGCGTCGCCGGCTCGGGAACCGCAGCCAACTCGCTTATCCCGACCGTCAACTGACCGGCCAGCATGCCGTAATTGTTGGCTTGAAGCCCGACGTCGTC
>JAPLMO010000052.1 GCA_026386995.1 Planctomycetota bacterium
AACATGCCCAGCGAACAGCGCGCTGGGCATGCCACCCAGCGCGACGCTAACCGCGTACCTTGACCCGCCGCGCAAATTGCAGCCTTCGGCCACCCCCATGGGTAGTGGGTCAGGAGCACTACCTGTAGTGCTCCTGACGCCTCCCTCGTAATTAAAAGGGGGACACCCATGGACCTTCCGGCGCGTCAGTCCGGCCGCCTGGAGGGCCTCTATGGGTGTCCCTCATTTATTTCGGGCCCCTGGAAGGGGCGTCGGAGAATCCTCACTATCCCGATAGGGTATACTAAAGTATATAATCGCAGGTGGTCAAAACCGCTCGGCGGGTGCAAAACGGTATCAAGTTCCGATCAAAAACTGTAAAAAGTGATCAAACAGGCTCAAGTTTCGTCTTGCCTATCTTGCCAAAAGACGAAAAAACGGCATTGGCGCTAGCGCCAAGGGGGTTTTCGGGCCTTCACGGCGCGAAAAGCGCCCGTTTTTGCCCTCCGGTGTATACTAAAGTGAACGCGATATCTTTCGCTACTAAAGGCTATAAACCCCCGCGGCAAGACGGGAACCGGGCACCGGAAAGCACCAGCAAGCCCGCGGCACACTTAGGGTTCGGTAGGGGGAATGTCCAGCAATGCGGTTGAAAAAAGGGTCAGCATCTTCCGATTTCTTGCCGCGGCCTCCAATGGCCAGGCTGGAGGTACTCCGGCAGATTTTTCTCTCGAACCGGCGCCGAGGTCCGGTTACTGTGCTGCTGTACGCCTGTGGAGGGAGATAAGACATGAAGCATTTGGCGTTATGCCTGGGCGTGGTCGTGCTGGCCGTGACCGCGGTTGCATCGGCCGACCAGAGGGAAATCACGCTTGAATCGCTTCTTAAGGAGATGATCGACCGCGACGTTCCCGGGCGATTCCCCGATCCGCCCTATACGTGCAAGCAGGCCTCCAGTTACGATCGCCGCTCGAAGACGCCCGGCGACACCGCCGGCTGGTTCGCCAACAACGATTGGAGCCAGTTCCTGAGGTCTGAAGAGAACAAGGGCCGACTGGAGTGGGTCCTGATGGACGCCGACGGCCCGGGCGCGATCGTCCGCCAGTGGTGGGCCGGGAATATGCCTCCCAAGGGCGCGGTCGTGCGGTTCTATCTCGACGGCGCCGAGGAGCCTGCCATCGAAGGGTATCCATGCGATATCCTCTCCGGCGGGGCGCTGGCCCCCAAGCCGCTCTCGATGGAATATGCGAAGGCCCCCCCCGGCAACCCCGCCGCCATGAACCTGTACCTGCCCATCCCGTACGCCAGGCATTGCAAGGTCACTTACTCGGAGCCCAACGCGAAAAACCCCGCGAAGCCGCCGGGTGGACGCTGGTACAACATGGAATACCGCACGTACCCGGCGGGGACGAAGGTCAGGACGTTTACGATGGGTGACTTGAAAGCACTCGCCCCAGTGCTGGCGGAGACTTGCCGCGCGCTTGGCGAATCGCCCGATCTCTCCAGCCCTGCGAACGTTTCCATCAAGCAAGCCATTGAGCCCGGCAAGGAGGCGTCGGCTGACCTGCCGGCAGGCCCGAAGGCGGTACGCCAACTCCAGATAGAGGTTGCCAGAGACCAATCCGAAGGCATCGAGGACATCCTGCGATCGGTCGTCCTGCGAATCCAGTTTGACGGCGAGGAAACGGTCTGGTGCCCCGTCAGCGACTTTGTGGGCAGCGGCGTCGGCCTGAACGAGGTGCACAGTTGGTACCGTAACGTAGAGAGTAGCGGCATCCTGACTTGTCGCTGGGTGATGCCGTACCAGAAGTCGGGCCGCATTACGGTCATGAACCTTGGGAAGCGGAGCGTCCAGGTGGATGTTGGGGCGAGCGTCACCCCCTGGAAGTGGGACGCCCGTTCCATGCACTTCCATGCCGCATGGCGGCAGGAGCGCGGCATACCCACGCGGCCTTACCGCGACTGGAACTACGTGACCGTCACCGGCAAGGGCGTTTACATGGGCGACACGCTGGCCGTCTTTAACCCGGTCCGCGACTGGTGGGGCGAGGGGGACGAGAAGATCTGGGTTGACGGCGGATCGTTCCCGTCGCACTTCGGCACGGGCTCCGAGGACTACTACGGCTACTCGTGGGGCAACACGACGCTTTTCAACTCACCGTTCTGCAACCAGCCGCGATGCGACGGCCCCGGCAACGCCGGCCACACGACGAACACCCGCACGCGGAACCTCGACGCCATCCCCTTCAAGAAATCCATCAAGGTGGATATGGAAATCTGGCACTGGAAGTCGGTCAAGATGGATTACGCCGCCACGTCCTACTGGTATGCCGTGCCGGGGGCCGCCGGCAACCGCACACCGCAGCCGGACGAGGCCGTTGCGCCGATTTCGAGTCTCGCCGGCCGCGCCGCCTTCAAGATCCCCGGCGCGATCGAGTGCGAGAAGATGAAGGTCGCGGCCAAGTCGCCGGACCTCGTGGTCGAAACGCAGAGCGCCGGCGCGCTTCCGCAGGGCCAGTGGAGCGGGGAAGAGCAACTGTTCCTCCGCGGCAAGAAGGCCGGCGACTTCGTCGAACTGGAATTCCCCGTCAGCGATCCCGGGCCGAAGAAGGTCACGCTCTACGCCACGCAGAGTTACGATTACGGCGTCCTGCGGTTCTCGATTAACGGCAAGGCCGCCGCCAAGGACTACGATGCCTACAGCAAGGAAGCCAAGGCGGGGGGGCCGGTCGACCTTGGCGTCTTCGAGCCGAAGGACGGCCGGATGGTCCTGCGCGTCGAGGTCGTCGGCGCCAACCCCGAGTCGAAGGGCACGAAATCTTTCTTCGGCCTCGATTGCGTGGTGCTCTCGGCGCCGTGAGCCCTGAATGCCGCGCGTCCAGAGGCATACGTCCAGAGGCATATTGACCTTGCGCCCCTCTAGCGGATAGGCTTATAGTCGAAGCCGTTGCGTGTGGGCGGACGGCAGGGCTTGAAGTGTGCGGATACGCGGGAAGAGGAGGCGGCCATGAACTGGCAGCAGAGGATTACAGTGGACCCCAACGTGCTGGTGGGCAAGCCCATCGTCAAGGGTACGCGAATCTCCGTCGAGTTCGTTATCGACCTGCTGGCTCGCGGTTGGACGACCGCGCAGATTCTCAAGGAGTACGACCAACTGACGCCCGAGGACATTCAGGCCTGCCTCGCCTATGCGAGCGAGATTCTGAAGACCGAACGGGTGTACGTGACACCGGCCTGACGGGGGGACCTACCGGATGCGGCTGCTTGCCAACGAAAACGTCTCCGCGACGGTGATTCACACCTTGCGCCAGCGGGGACATGACATCCTGTCCGCGAAGGAATCCATGCGAGGAGAATCGGACTCCGCTGTTCTCCAGCGGGCGCGGCAGGAAGGGCGTTTGGTCATCACGCACGACAAGGACTTTGGGGAACTGGCGTTCCGGAATTGCCTGCCAGCTGAGTGCGGCATTCTCCTCTTTCGCCTGAGCGGCGCTGATCCGGCCAGTGACAACCGCCGTGTGCTGGAGGCTATAGAGAGCCGCCAGGATTGGACCGGACATTTTGCGGTTGTGACCGACGACCAGATCCGCATCCGGCCACTGCCGCCTGCCAAGACAGATCAGTGAGCCGACCACCCGCCTACTTGCTGTTCGGCGCCACCGTAAAGTCCAGCGGGTTGCCGTCGGGCGCCGTCAGCCGCGCTGCGGCAGACCATTCCCCGCCGCCCTGGGTCACCTTCAGGAGCAGCGTGTTCGTGCCCCGCTTCAGGTTGATCTTTACCCTCTCCTCGCCCGCCCTGTAGCCGCGCGTCGCGTTATTGGCCAAGACCTGCTGGCCGTTCAGCCAGACCTTGATGCCGTCGTCGCTGCCGAGTTCCATGAGGGCCTCCTGCGCCTTGGGCGAGAGGACCTCGGTCCGCAGGTACGCGACCCGGTTGTCGCCGCCCAGGATGACGTTGAGTTCCACGAGGCCGCGGGTCTTGGCGTCGGCGGGAACGCCCT
>JAPLMO010000283.1 GCA_026386995.1 Planctomycetota bacterium
TCGACCACCAACGGCATCGGTTACGCCTTTAACGGCGAATCGGCCGTGTGGTTCGACTCCGGCATCCCGTTCGGCGACACCACGGCTGTTGCCGCGAACTCGGTTCTTGTGCGGTACACGCTCATCGGCGACGTGAACCTCGACGGCATCGTCGACGACAGCGACATCTCGATCCTATCGAACAATTACGGCTTTACCGATATCAGTTGGGCCGATGGCGACGTCTACGGCTACGACGGGATCGTCAGCGATGACGACGTCGGGCTTCAAGCCAACAATTACGGTATGACGGCCGGTCAGTTGACAGGCGGGATAAGCGCGGTTCCCGAGCCGGCGACGCTTTCGTTGCTGGCCCTCGGTGCGGCAGCCATGATCACCCGTCGCCGTCGGGCGGGTCGGTAGTTCGGGTATAGTTAAGCGACAAGCCATCCCGGAGGCCCTCAGGAGGGCCTCCGGGATGGTGCGTTTATTGGGCCTCCGGAGTTCGGGGGATACGATACTTATCTCCGCGTGCTGTCTCGGTGGCGCGAAGCGTGGCAAGTCGGGCGGGGGATCCACTTCTCTGGCCTCCACCCCCTGCACCGTGCACGACGGGCCTTTGCCACCCGGCCGCCAGGGTGGCCGCAACGTCACCGTGCGGGCCCGAACCTCCAAGCGGGCCGTCCGTGCCGCCGCCCCCGGCCGGGCCCGCAAATCCAGGGAAAACCGGCCCAACACAGGCGACGCACCCACCGCCTCAAAAATCGAGCCCTTGGCGCCGTCTTGCGCCCGCGCCCAGCAGGCCCGAACGATGTACTGACGCCCCGGCCGCGACTGAAACTCCTGGTACACCTCATAGACGTCCGACTCCCGGTCGGCCACGTACGTCTGTCGCACGCCCGCTGGCGGCGGTGGCACCTCACGCAACGCCTCGGCCCAATACTGAGACTCCCGCGCCCGCTGCAGCCGATCGGCCTTCTTCTCGTATCGGCGGCGAGGTTCGTGCTGCCGGACCCACGGCTTCTGAGCGTACAGGCCGACCACCGAAACCTGGGGCGAATCCTCCTGCCATCGCTCCACACGCAACGCCAGCGTGCTGTGCAGCATGATGCCCCGCCCGCCTCCGTCCCCCACGAACCCCAGCCCCTCCGCCGCGGGGTGGGAGGTATAATCCAACTGCGTGTTGTCCTCCACCAGCAGATACTCTCCGGGTTCTCGGCAACGGGCTCGCACGTGGTCCCAGTGGCCGCGGATGACCTTCTCGTAGGTGACCGCCCCGTGGCCCAGCAGGCGGTAGGCCGCCTTCATCTCGCCCCAACCGTCGAAGGAACCGGGCAAGGTGCCCTGGGGCCTCCGTGCCAAGGCAGCCGCCACCTGAACCAGCCGGCCATTACGCCGCTGGTCGCCGAGGTCGACCGCGCCAAAATGGGTTTGTGCCCAAGCCGTCGAATCCATAAGTGATGTATCCATAACGGGTTCCTCCCCATTGCCCGTTGGATACATCGGCTACCCCCCCTCCACAAAAATGTGGGTAATAACAAGGGCTTGCGCCCGAGGCTAGAAATCAGTTCGGCCCGCCGGGCCTGAACGGCAACGGCACGGAGAATATTGAATGCAGAACAACGAAGGCAACGGCGCGGCGGGTCAGGAGACCCGCCGTGCAAACCGCGCAAGAAGACGGCGCGACGGATCAGGGGACCCGCCGCGCCGTGGTTGGACTTTCCCGATGCTCTACGCCGCGCCGCCTCGGCTTACTTGGTTTCGGGTGCGCGAATGGTGATGCGGGCCAACTTGCCTTCCCGGATGGAGGCCATGACCTTCTGACCGACCTTGAGGTCCTCGAACTTGGCCTTCGCAGAAGTGAACATGGTGGTGTTGTCGTCAACGGTGATGGTCTCTTCGTCGCCCCTGCCCTTGACGGTGACGGCTTTGCCGTCGATCTTGGTGATCTCGCCGAAGGCGCGTTTTTCGCCCTGCTGGATCCTGACGCGGTCGCCGACCTTGAGGTCCGCCAGTTTGGCCAGGGCCTCGGCGCTGATCTGGGTGTCATCATCGACCGTGGCAATCACGTCGGCGGCGCCTTCCCTGGCTGACTTGATGGTCAAAGCCTTGCCGTCGATCTTGGTGATTTCGCCCATCGTGCCGCCCCTGCCGCCGCCTTTCTTGGCCTCTTCGGCGAAGGCGCCGGTTACGGTCACCAAAGCGATAACGGCAACAATCCCCAACAGAATGCTGAAGCGTCTCATTGTCTTCTCCTTGCCGCCATGTGCGGCTATATAGGTTCCCGGTTGCTGAACGAACGAGCGACGGAAAACTTGCACGCTAATACGACAGCGCTAGATTGCGACCTGGCAGGGCAGAGCCAATGTGGAATTGCTGGACTTTTCGGCCGCCAACGGCCGATAAAATGCAGGTCACGCTGGGAGCATTGTAACCAGTCTCGGAGAAAGCAGAAGACCATGGCTACATGCGACCTTATAACAGCCGCCGTGCGGCTGATTATCTTCGTGGCCGGCCTGACGGCCATTCCCATCGTGTACCGGTCGGGCGGACGGTGGCGCACCTACGTCATCATCGCTTGCGGGCTGGTATCGGTGTCCATTCCGGCAAGCATTCAGGTCCTCCAGTATCTGTTTGAAGGGCAACTCCCTGCGTCGCTCGCCGCGGTAGGCCAGTTTCGCCTCGAGGAAGCGGGGTACGCGACCATCCTGGTGGGCCTCCTGACAGGCTTGCGCGACTTGCGCGGTTCAAGGGACGCTTTGTGCCGGGACAACCTGACGCTGAAGCAGTTGGCCTCGACGGACTTCTTGACCGGGCTCTTGAGCCGCCGCCAGGCGGAACTTCTGTTGGAGCACGGGGCCGCCCGGGCCCGCCGCAGCGGCAGCCCCCTGGGCTTCATCATGATCGACCTGGACCACTTCAAGAAGGTCAACGACACGTACGGTCATCAGGCCGGCGACGCGGCCCTGGCCCACGTGGGGAAGATCATCAAGAACCGCCTCCGCAGCAGCGACATCGTGGCCCGTTACGGCGGCGAGGAGTTCCTCGTGGTCATCCTGGACCCCAACCCAGCCACGATCATGACGCTGGCCGACAACCTTAGGCTGCTGATCGAGCAGCGCCCCGTCAGGCACGACAACGTGGAGATCCCGGTCTGCGCGAGTTTCGGCGTCGTCATCAGCCACGTCGACAGCGAGGACGGGGTGCGCGAGGCCATCTCCAAGGCCGACAAGGCCCTCTACGCGGCCAAGAGCCAGGGACGCAACTGCGTGGTCAACTGGGACCAGATCTCGCCGCGACCCCAGGAAGCCGCCGCCAGCCTGGCCCAGAAGAACTAGGGCCCCTCCGGCCCTGAACCGACCAACGCCGCGCAGTCGTCTGCCCCAAGCCGCCCTTGCCCACACCAAGACAGACCACGGCTTGCGCACTCATCTTATCGCCATGCGTATCAGCGGCGCAAACAACAGGTGTGGTTGGCGATATTGGCATCGCCTCATTTGGCCCCCCGTGAATACACGGGGGGCGGCACGTGGTGGCGCCTGTCAGCGTGCGGCCCCCGGTGTATTCACCGGGGGCTAAATACGACAGCGCGGCGGGCAGTTGTGCCCGCCGCGCTCGATTGCTTCGATACAATGCTGCCGCTCAGATGTTCCAGAAACCCTTCCGATACGGCCGCTTGATGAGCACGTCGGCCTTCGGGCAACCGGGGCACTTGAGGTTCTTGGGGTCCCAGGTAACCTTCTGGCCGAGGCGGACCGAGACGTTCGCGAGGTTCATGGCCTCCACCAGCGGGCCGGCGTAGGTGAAGTTGGATTTCGGGAAGTCCCACGCTTCTTCGCCGCGGCAGGCCTTGATGAGTTCTTCGCGGTGGCCGGGCGAGTTGGCGATTCGCTCGATCTTCTTCATGTCGCCGGTCTTGAACTCTTCCATGCGGGCGGTCGGGATGAGGCGCGGGTTGTCGCTGTAGTCACCCTCCTGGAGGATCTTGCCCTTGGTGCCGACGAAGATGTTGCCGGACCCGCCCAGGTTCTTCTTTTGGGGCGGAATGGCAGGGTCGTTCAGGATCTCTTCCGGCACTTCGGGCTTCAGGCCTGACTCGTACCAGTAGGCCGTGAAGCCCGGCCGCTTGAACGGCGAATCCGCGGCGCTCGGGCCAAACTCCCACTTGACGACCATCTGGCGCGGGAACGTCTCGGTCCCGAGTTCCGTGATCTTCAGTGGCTCGCACGAGAGCGGCGCCCGCGGGTCCATCGACCACCAGACGCAGTCCCAGGTGTGGCAGCCCATGTCGCCGACCGCACCGCAGCCGTAATCGAACCAGCCGCGCCACCTCCACGGGGCGACCGGGCTGTTGCCGTCGTTGCCTACAAAGAACGGCCGCTCAGGGGCAACGCCGAGCCAGGCATTCCAGTCCAGGACCGAGGGCACCGGGGCCTCCTTGAACGGCCCGAGTTTGCCCTGCGGCCAGACCGTGCCGGCACGGTTCGTCCAGGTGTGGACTTCCTTGATATCGCCGATTACGCCGCTGCGGACCCACTCGACAATGCGGCGGATGTATTCGTTGGCGTGGCCCTGGTTGCCCATCTGCGTGGGAACTTTCATCTTCTTGGTGATCTCGGCCAGCGTGCGGGCTTCCCAGATGGAATGCGTCAGCGGCTTCTCGCAGTAGCATGCCATGCCGCGCACGACGGCCGAATACGCCGCCGGGAAGTGCGTGTGGTCGGGCGTGGCCACCAGGACCAGGTTCAGGTCCTTGTGATTATCGTAGACCTTGCGCCAGTCGGTGTAGGTCTTGGCCTGGGGCTGCTTCTTGGCAAAGCCGGCTATACGGCTGGAGTCTGCGTCGCAGAGGGCGACAACATTCTCGCCGGATGCCATGCCGTGGCCGGCGCCGCCCTGCCCGCCCACACCGATCAGGGCGACGTTCAACTTCTTGTTCTGCGCATAGGCCCGCACCGAGAGCGGGTCGCCTAAGACGATAAGCCCTGCGCCTACCGCGGTGCCTTTCATGAGTCCACGACGGCTGATGCGAATCGACATTCCCGCCTCCTTCATGTTTGCCCCTACCTATGAGGGTCCGTAAGCCACAGACATTAAACACCGCCGCCCTGCCACATGTCACTGAAAAAATGACGAATGCGCAGCGCGCCGCCTACTTCGCCGTCATCTCGATGACCGTCACCGAGTGGGCCGGGAACGTGTGCTCGAACCGCTCGCCTGCGCCGCCCGCGGTCGTCTCGACAATCTTGACGTTGATCGGCGGCGCGGGCGTAACCGACTGAAACGATCGTCCGTCGTCGTTGTGCGCCAGGTAGTCCGGCCCGTTTAGCAGTGCCACCTTTGCCTCTGCCGCCGGGCGGAAACCCCGCACGGCAATGCCTGCCGCAATCGGCCCGTCGGGCTTCTTGTTGATCACCATGAGGGTGAGCCGCTTGCGGGCCGCATCGCGCGAGGCGTAGGCCGCCAGGTACGGCGCCTCGGCGCCGGTGTAGTTGAGCATCTCGTGCCAGGTCTTCGCTGGGGCAAACGTTCCGCCGCCGGCGACCTGCGCGTCGACCAGCGCCGCACCGGCCATGTGCTTCGTCCAGAGTTTGATAGCCATGGCCTTGGGTCGCACCGTTACGCCATTCCACGGGTTGCCACCCCACCCTTCAGCCTTGCACCAGCCGGGGATAAGGCCGAAAATCTTCTCCTGGAAGTTGTAGTTACAGGCGATCTTGACGTCGGCCAGGATGAATCGGCCCATGCAATCGGCCGCGAAAAGCGCGTTGGCGAGCGATTGCTGCCCCGGTTCCTTCGCGAAAATGCCCCATTCCAGGTAACAGACCTCGATGTTGCGGCCGGGAACGCACTCGCGGACCATCTGGCGAAACGCCTTGACGTCTTCGGGAATCCGCAAGGGGCTGGACGTGATGAGGTTCCAGTCGGGCGCCCCGGAGTTGGACCGCCCGGCGTACCAGTGGAGGTCGATGAAGTCGATGTCCTCGCCGGCCGCACGCAGGATCGGCTGTGCCCACTTGCCGGTGCGGTTCTCGTAGGCGTTGCCGAAGTCCATGCCGACCTTGATCGAGGGGTCGGCCGCCTTCATGGCCCTGGAGAACTTGCGGATGCACGCAACATAGTTGTCGGGGTTCTTCAGCGGCTCTTCGTAGTACACCTCGTTGCCCAGGCACCAGTGCGTTATGCCCAGACCCTGCGCCTTGGCGTATCTGACCCATTCGACGGCCGCCTCAACGGTGCAGTTCTCGACGCACACGCAGGCCGTGATGGCGCAGCCGGTTTCCTTGGCAAAGGCGACCGCGTTCTTGAAGTCGCCCAGGTAACTGGCGGCCAGATTGTGGCCTGCCCCCTTGCCGGTGGCGCTGCCCCAGCCGTCACCGGGCTTCTGGAGGAAGTAATATGAGCCCGCATCAGGATATCGGAAGATCGTCAGCCCCGTGTCGCGGATGAACGCCTTGACGGCATCGGTCGACTCGTCGTTGGCGTGAAGGTTCGTGCCGAAGACCCGCGGATCGATCGGCGCGATGTCTTTGGCCGCATCAATCGTGATGGTCGCCTGGGCCTGGCCGTACGCCGGCGCGCACATGGCGCAGGCAAGAACCGACATGAGAGCCGCAAGCCTGCATAATCCGGTCATTGTTCTTACCTCGCCGGTCCCGTGGACTCCTTCTCAACCTTCCGCTCCGCGCCAGCGATGCTGATGCGCGGGTCGCCGAAGCCGTGGTAGATGCGCAATGCCCCGCTCTCGGCGAGGGGCTTGCCGTCGAGGCTCCGCACCGTAAAGAGCGGGGCGACGACGTACGTGATCCCCCCGAACTTCAGGGCCGAGAACGCGACGAACGTCGGGCCTTCCACCAGGAACCCCGACGGCCCCAGAACGACCTCGCCGCCAGACTTCGAGTTGATGCGCAGCGGCGCCGCGGCCATATTGACGGTCACCTCGACGGCCCCCGCCCCGTCGCCGAAGACGCTGCGGCGGGCCTTGCGGTCGGCCGTCAGGAACTCGTGGCGCGTCATCGCCGCGCGCGCGGTCAGTTCGTTCAGCGGCGAGAGGACCTCGTACGTGTTCTTCAGAAACCGGTCGGTCGGGACCATCCCATCGGCCCAGCCGCCGTCGGCCCGAACGAACAGGCCCGGCCCGGCCGGCTCGGGGGCGGCCGGCGGCTTCGCCCCGGGCGGCAGGAACTCGATCTTTCCGTTCCCCACCGTGATGCGGCCGATGGTGTAGCGGAACTCGCCGTCCATGTCGCCTTCGACCAGGAGGCGCGATTGCGGCGGGTCGGGATCAAAGACCCCCGTTCGGACATCGAACGTCCCCGCCAGCCCCTCCGGCACGGTGACCGTGAAGGGCCCCTGCGTGACCTCGCCCGGCTGCCACTCGCGCAGCGGCGGCTTGGGGCGGTAGTCGCCTTGGAACTTGATGTGCCCCTCGGCGTCGGTGAAGTGCACCAGGACGATCCAGTCGGACGCCCCGGACGAGCCCACCTTCCAGCGGTACTTAATGGCGAACCGCCGAGGGCCGGTCTGCTTGAAGTCGGCCACCGACGGCCGCAACGGGAACGCCTTGCCGGGCGGCGCCACCTTCGGGCCCCAGTAGAGGTGCGTCGGCACGCTGTGGTAGTTCAGCGGGCGACCGATGAGAATGTGCCACAGGACATACTCGTCGGCCTTCGTGATGTCGTAGTCGTACTTGCCGTACATCGCGATGCAGTCGCGGTAGACCATTTCGAAGAGCGGCACGGGCACGGCCCCGAGGTTCGCCACGAGGGCCTTGTCGTGATAGTACGAGCCGCCGACGCCCGTGAACCCCTCGAAGAAATCGGCGCACGGAATGGCCCACTCGCGACCGCACTCGCTGCCGAAACTGCCGAAGAGTTCGCGGGCGTACGCCGAGAGGGCCTGCTTCCACTTCAAGTCGTCGGCCCGCGTCAGGGGATGCTGGGGGTCGAAACACTCCTGGAGTCCCGCCGCATAGGTCGTGTCGATGAAGTAGGAGTCGGCGCCGGAGAGTTTTGCGACGGCCGGCAGGTTCTGCGGCCGCTTCGCCAGGTCCAGTGCCCGCTGCGAGCACGTGATGTAAGGCACACCACCCGCCCAGCGGCCGCCCGGCTGCATCTTGCCATCGGCCCGCTTCTGGATGTAACTCTCGTTGAAGGAAGGCGCGTCGCGGTACATGTCCTGGTAATTGTCGTGCAGGCTGAGGATGTAGCCGAGTGCCCGTATGCGATTGCAGGCGTCGGTGAACTTCGCATCGCCGCCGCATTCGGGGGCCGTCGGCAGGATGTCGGGGTGCTGGTTGTCGTAGCCGCGGTGGACCCAGCCGCCCAAGGTGAAAAGAACCCGGTCGAGTTTCAGGTCTTTCTTGAGGTGCT
>JAPLMO010000266.1 GCA_026386995.1 Planctomycetota bacterium
GCCGGCGTGCCCGTGACGTTCGTCGGCCACCCGATCGTGGACCACCTGCGCGAGTACCCGCTGGACCAGGGGTTTATCCGCACGCTGCGCACTTCGCCCGACGAGCACCTGATCGCGATCCTCCCCGGCAGCCGGCGGCAGGAAGTCGCCGGAATTCTCTCGCGTCAACTCGTCACGGCCAAGGCGCTGGCCGCGCGGCATCCGCCGTGCTCGTTCGTCCTGGCGCTGGCGGCCGAGGAACACCGTGCATGGGTCGCCCCGCAGGTTGAAGCCAGCGGCCTGCCCATCCGCACCGTGGTCGGCAAGACGCATGAGGTGCAGAGCGCGGCGGACCTGGCCCTGGCGAAGTCGGGCACAACGACGCTGGAACTGACGTATTACGAGACGCCGATGGCCGTCTTCTACAACGTCAGCCTGATCCAGTGGGACCTGCTCGGCCGCTGGCTCATCACGACGCCGTACTTGGCGCTGCCGAACGCGCTGGCGGGCCGAAGGATCGTGCCGGAATACATGTGGGCCAAGCCGCCCACCGACGCCGAGATCGAGGAGATATGCTCTCTGTTGGTCGACGACCGACGCCGCGGGGAGATGCGCAAGGACCTCGCCGAAGTCCACCGGCTCCTTGAGAAGCGCGGCGCCGCCACCAGCACCGCCCAGGAAGTCCTCAGCCTCGTCGGCACGGTCGTGCCGCCGCTTGCGGGCTGGCGGCCGGGGTTTGACGTGTAGTACTACAGCGCCATTCAGGTCCAGATTAGTACTACAACGCTACTTTGCGCGGTGGGTCTCCGTACCCGCCGCGCATAAATGCGCTGTCGCGTATGGCGCGGTAGGTACGGAGACCCGCCGCGCGGCATCATCGGTAATGGCGTTACACGTGGGCGGCACAGCAGACGCCGCCGGGGCGAGCCTCGCCCCCGCGTTCTTAAGAGTGTCCGTAACTGGCGGGATACAGACTTTGAACCTGGAACGGCTTCTCACAGCCCTGCCTGCGCCCACACTTCCACGCCCTGCACCAGGCTCCCGGGGCAATTCACCCACGGGAATGTGACCTCCTGCGGCTTATTGGGCGCAATCGTCTGGTCGACGGTGGCCTTGGCAGCGCCGACGATCTTGCCATCGGGGGCCGTCAGGATGGCATAGAACTGGACCTGTGGCAGGGGCAGCGCCCCCCGGTTCACCACGAGGACCTTGATCCTGCCCGTCGTGGCGCTGGCGTTTGGGTCGCGGACCGCAATGGCGTCCCTGGCCGCGACGGGCGGCAGGCCCTGCGGCACGCCCATCGGGGTCAACTCGTAACCCGGCATCCACTTGCGGCCCATGACGCCCTCCGCGTGCTGCAACTCGGCCACCAGCGGGGCCGTGGCGCCGGCCGGAAGGTTCAGGAGCACCTGCGTCGCCATGCCCAGTTCCTTATCGGCCTTGTCTGCGATGCGTACGATCACTTTCACGACCTTCAGCGTGCCGTTGGTGTTGTTCTTAACGTGGCCGACGGCGTACGTTATCGTGCTGTCCTTAAAGCCGCGCAGCAGGCCCTCTACCTTCACCGTGACGCCCTCCTCCGGCGGTTCGGGCGCAAGCGCCTCAGTCGACGCCGCATCCCCCTTCACCGTCACGGCCTCCGGCGGCGGTTCGGGCGTAAGCGCCGCAGCCGACGCCGCAGCCTCCTTTGCTCCGGACGCTGGCGCCCGCGCAGATGCCTGCGCAACGGCCGCTGCGCCCCTCGCCGACGAAGACCGCTTCTCCGGCTTCGGCGCAGCCGGGTTGCTGTTGACGGCCTTCGCCGCGCTGGCGCTGTTGGTTTCGGCCTGGGGGCCGCTCGCATACAGCCAGTAGATGCCAATGCCGCCGGCGATCAGACCCAGGCCCAACGCGCCGATCCACACGATGAGCATTTCCTTGCTCCGCACGCCGCGCGTCGGAGGGGCCACCCGATGTCGCGCAGCCAGCGGCACCTTCTCGCGATCGGCTTTTTCGACAGCGATCATGTCGCTGATGGCGCCGGCTGCCTGTCGTGCGGCCTCGGTTGACGCTGGAATCTTCGTAACGGTCTTGCAGAACGGACACCGCATGGGTCGATCGCGCAGTTCCGGCGGGCACCGGAAGTGCTTACGGCAAAATCCGCATTCAACCGTCACGGTTTCGGGCACAGCCTACCCCCTTTCTTACCGAGTTGTACGACCTGCGATGCAGTCCTTGACCGGAAAACTTTGCGTTCGAGAGGCTGGTGAAATGGTGAGATTCTACCGGTCCGGCTCCCGCCGTCAAGCAGGCTTATCTCGAGACTTACTTTCGAAGTCGCCGTCTGTTATGGCGTTTCTCGGCCGGAAGGCGGAATGGGCGGCCGGCCGAACTCCCATACTTCCCACCATCCGGTCCCTTTGCGAAGCGCCAGACGGTTGCCGTCAACGAACGCACCAAAGGCGCTGCGCTCGCTCGGGCTGGTCTCGTGCAGGGCCACCGTTCCGTCGTCGGCGAAGCGGACAACGTCGCTGTGGTACAGCGACGGGCCCTCCTTGTTGTCCTCTTCCGACCACTGGAAGAGTGCAAAGAGGCCTTTATCGACCGGGTATAACTGCGGAACCGGCCGGTACGGCCGCACGGGCGGGTTCATCGCCTTCCGCTCCTGCCATGTCCACTGCCACAGGGTGCGGCCCGTGGCGGCGTCGAGCGCCCACACGCGGTTCCTCACGGCGGCGTAAACGTGCCGGCCGGCGGGGTCCAGGGCCAGCGCCACCCGGTCATGCTTCTCCTTGAGTTCGGGGCAGAGGTCGACCTCGAACACCGGCCTCCCCGTCCCGCGCTCGAGGGCCGTCACGTGCCCGGGAGGGCCCCCAAGGACAACGAGGCCCTGGCCGACGGCGACTTCGCTCAGCCGGTCAATCCCCCGCGCCGTCCAGAGGCTCTTGCCGGTCGCGGCGTCGACACACTCCAGTTGGGTCGGCGTCAACCGCTTGTCCGGCACGAGCACCACGCCGTCCGCCTGGCGAAGGAGGGTGGTATTGCAGGACGATTGCACCGTCCACGGCGAGGTCTTGACCTTGCGCGTCCAGAGTGTCTTGCCGGTGGCCGGCTCGATGGCATGGAGCGTCCCGTCCTCTTCGGCGGCCGTGATAACGACAGGGCCGGCCGAGAGATACGACTCCGGGGCGAGGGCGAAGGGGCGTTTCCACACCGGCTGGTCCCTGCCCTCCGCGTAAAGAACCGCCGTCCGGTCCTTGAGGGCCAGGAATACGCGGCGTTCGTCGAGCGGGGCGAAGTCGCGTGGCTCCTGCGACATCGTCGCCCACACACGCGATTCCTCCGACAGCGGATCCCCCGCCTTCAACCTGAACCCGGAGTCGACGCCGAAGATCCGCCGGCCGTATTGCCGCGGATCGCCCGATGTCGCCTCCATATCGCGCAGGAACACCGTGCGGATCCGCACGTCGTCGCGTCGCGGCATCCACCACACCTCGGCGTATCGCCGGCGAATATCGCCGCCCGACAGTCCTTCATAGATATCAGAGACCTTGGCGTGATCCGCGGCCCATTTCAGTTCGGCCTGGGCCTCGTCGAACTTGCGGAGGCCGGCCAGCGCCATGCCGCGATATGTGCAAGCAACCACCTTCAGCCGTTCGTCCTTGAGTTCCCCCTCCGGCACGTCGAGCAGCCTTATGCAATCCTCGTACCGCTTCGCGTAAAAGCACAGCAGCGCCAGGTCCCGGCGCAGGTCGCTCATGTCCTTGGGCGGGGTCGGGGTACTCTTCAGCCAGGCCTGGACGCGGTCGACCGCCTCCTCGCGCCGGCGGCGCAGGGCATCGCGGGGCACCTTATCGGCCACGGCCATCGCCGCCCGGATGGCCGCAAACGCCTGCTTTTCGTCGGTGATCGGACCCGATTCGGCCACGAGCACCCGCGGGATCATCGCGCTCAATTCGCCAAGGACCGCCGTTCGCAGACGATCCTCGGCGGGTTTCAATTTCAGACGCGCCCACAGGTCAAGCGCAATCCGCTCGATTTGCTCCGGCGGCAACCGACTTTGTTGAAGCTCCCTGAGAAACCACGACGCCAGTTCAGGCCGGTCAGCCAGGCTTATGATCGTATCGACTACGCGGTCAGGGTACCTCGGCGCGATCGCAATGGCGGCGGCCCTGAGCAGGAGGAACTTCGCGGCGTCGCCTTGCTGCCCTTCGCGTCCGCCCTTGAGTTGGGCCACCATGGCTTCGACTATCTCCAGCCGCGCCCTGTCGGCCGCCTCCGACCCGTTCGGCCCCAAGAGCCCGAGCAAAAGCGAGAGGCCATACTCGCTGTCGCCCGTCAGCCGCCCGCGCCAAGAGATGATTCGCTTCTCATACTCGGGCCACGCGGCCGAACCGAATTGTTTGAGGCTGCCGTAGGTGTAGCCCATCATGTCGCCTACGTACTGCCTCGGATGGTCCAGCAAGACGGGGATCGAGGCCGGGTTGCCTATCCGGCCGAGAGCCGCCGCAGCGGCAAACCCGACGGAGTTGGACCGGTCGGGGTCGGGGCTCTTCAGCGCCTCCGTCAGCGGGCCGACGGCGGCCCAAACGCGCTGCCGGCCCAGAAGCTCAACGTTGGCGGCATTGAGCGGGGGCTTCAGGAGATCGGGAATCTTCTTCTCGAACTCCACCGACCGCCGCACGCGCATAAACATCGGCGCGGCATGGAGCGTGTCGAACAGGTAGATGCCAGGCAGCGGCGGCCGGCGGCTCGTCAGGACGGCGAGGTCCAGCGGCCCGTTCTGGCCCGGCACCAGATCAATCTGGTCGCGCTTCGGCTCGCCCATATCGTGCGGAAACTGGAGGCGCTGGTCGTACAGGTCCTGCCCGGTCGTCCGGCCGTCGGCATCTATGGGACGCCACGAGGCGAACATTCCGCCGAGGAGCAACGAGGGGCGCTTCTCCGGCCCCGTCGAAAGGACGCTGAACCGCAGATTGATCGGGACGCCGACATCGACCTGCGACTCCTGCGGGCAGACGGTCACCTGATACCACACGCCCCACTCGCGCACCGGCTCAGCCGTATCGAGCGTCCACGCAGGGGCGGATTCCTTCACCCACTTGCGCCGGCCCTCAAGCGGCCGAGTCGCGATGTCTCCGGGCAAGCCGACGCTATAGAACTCGAACCCGCGCTGGTCGTCGGTGGCGAAACTGTCCCAACCGGCGATCACTTCCAGAAGCGGCTCGCGGACCTACGGCGAACGTATCTTCAGCAGGGCCCGTAGCGCCCAGCACCGAACCAGCGGATGCCCGTCCGACAGCAGCGGCCGCAGCACCTGGATGAGCGACGCATCCGCCGCGCGGCCAATGGCCAACGCCGCCGCCGTCCGGACCAGCGGGTCCTTGTCGCGGCAGACGGTCGGCCAGTCGGGCGGCGTCTTGTCCCAAAGCGGATATCGCTGGAGCGCCGCGATGCGGTCCCATCCTTCGAGGGCGTAGCCGGGCTGCCACGGGTCCTCCGCCGGCGCCCCCAGGCAGACAGTCACCAGCGCGATGATCGGTAGCAGGGCGAGTAAGAGAGGTGTAAAGGAAATCGCCGATTTGCTCATGGACACACCCCCAGGTTGTTGACCAGTTACAGCCGGGCGCCAGTATTCAACCAATGCCTCACGTGGTACGCAAGTTGATTCCGCGGACGCCTATCGAGGCCGGCACTTGCTATAATGAGACGCCATGCCGCAACCCGAACTACATCCTATTACGGCCGCCGGATTGCTCGTGACCGACTGGTGCCCCGCGCGGTGCCGCCACTGCTACGTTTCGTCCGGACCCGACGGCGCGGCCTGGATGACCGTTGAGGCCGCCGCCGAGCACCTGGCGGCCCTGGCGCGGCTGGGCGTGGCGGCTGAGGGCATCCACATCGGCGGCGGCGAACCGTTCGGCGACTTCGAGAGGCTGCTCCGGATCGTCCGCGCGGCCGGCGCCGTCGGCTACGTCGAGACCAACGGTTTCTGGGCAACCGAGACGGACGTGGTGCGCAGGCGCCTGCGGGCGCTGGCCGAGGCCGGCATGGTGCAACTCGCGATCAGCGCCGACCCGTATCACCAGGAGTTCGTGCCGCCCGAGCGCGTGCGGCTGCTCTACGATGTGGCCCGCGAAGTGCTTGGGCCCGACGGCGTCCGCGCCCGCCGCTGGAAATGGCTCCAGAACGCCCGCGACGTGGCGGCCATGCCGGAGGCCGCGCGCCTGGAACTTTTCCGCACGTTCCTCGGCCGCTATCCGGAGCGGCTGAGCGGCCGGGCCGCCGAATTTCTCGCGCCCCTGCTGCCGCAGAGGCCGCTCGAGGAAATCCCGCAACAAGGTTGCCGCAAGGCACTCCTGGAGAGCCGCCACGTGCACGTCGACGCGGCTGGCTGGGTATATCCGGGCACGTGCGCGGGAATCTCGCTGGGGCGGGCGACGGCCGACCGGCCGCTCGATCGCCTGCTCGCCGAGTGGCGCACGGCCGACTTGCCCATCATCGCGATGCTGGTCGACGGCGGCCCGCGGGCGCTGGCGAACTTTGCCGCGCGGCACGGTTTTCAGCCCGATGCGGCCGGATACGCGAGCAAGTGCCACCTCTGCTGGGCCGCGCGGAAGGCCCTCGTCCGGGCGGGCGCGGGCGGCGAAACGCTTCGGCCCGAAACGCTGTATTGACTTTTCCGACGCCGAAGCGATATTTGGCGCTTTTTGCCCGGCCGGCTGTAAGGAGATCGGACCATGATTCAGGCGTTCTACCTGCCGAAGGATGCCAAGGCAGCGCAGCACCTCGCGGACACGGGCCAGATTCTCGAGGTGTTCCGCCAGAAAGAGGGACTCCTGTGGATCGACTTCGCCTCGCCGACGCCCGAGGAAATTGCCGTCCTCGCCGACGGCTTCGGCTTTCACCCCGTCGCGGTCGACACCTGCCGCGAGGTCAACAGCCAGCCCCTCGTCCACAGTTACGACACGTACCTGTTCATGGTCATCCACACCGTCAACATCCAGGCGCGCGGCATGGTGGTGGACACGCTGGAGGTGGACATTTTCTGGGGCCGCAACTTCGTCCTGACGTACCACACGGTGCCCGTCAAGAGCATCGACGACATGCTGATAGCCTGCTCGACCGACTGCTCATCGCTGCTGTCGCGCGGGGCGGACTTCCTGATGCACGCCATCGTGGACCGCATCATCGACAACTTCACCCCCGCGCTTGACCGCATCGAGTATCTGCTGGAGGAACTGGAGGTCCAGATTTTCCAGCGCCCCACCGACGCCCTGCTGCACCGCCTGCTGGACCTCAAGCAGACCGTATCGCACCTGTCGCGTATCGCCAACACCCAGCGCGACGTCGTGGGGCGGTTGCTGCGCGGCGAGTTCTCGGCCATCACGAAGCAGGCAATGGCCTACTGGCTCGACGTCTACGATCACCTCGTTCGGATGGCCCAGGTTACCGAGATCCACCGCGACCTCATCAACACCGCCCGCGACACGTATATGTCGGTCGTCTCTAACCGCACCAACGCCATCATGAAACTCCTGACGTTCATCACCACGGTTTTCATGCCCCTGACGTTCCTGGCGGGCGTTTACGGGATGAACTACACCTTCATGCCCCCCACGGACGAGCCCTGGGGCTTCTACGCCTGCCTGACCGCCATGGTTCGGACGGCCGCCGGCATGGTCTGGTTCTTCAAACGCCGCAGGTGGATTTAAGCGGCACTGGCCGTTGCCGTGCCGTTGTCCGATCCCGTGTTCCCGGCGGCGCGCGGCGACCGAGTCGAAGATTCGCCTGGGCGAAGTCGCCCAAGCGCCGCCCGCCAATTGCGCGGCGAGTCGACTGGAACTGAAGATATAAAACTGGAGACTGACTGGGTACGATTGCTGTCCATTGGCATCGTGTTGGTGGCGCTCATGATGATGGTATGCGCCGGTCCGGCGGTGCACTCGCCCCGCCGCGCGGCTTGACAAACGTGCGATGGCTCTGTCTACTCATGGCAACACGCCTGACGCCGGCGGTTTGGCGCTATCGAAAGGAACACACGATGTCCAGCAACGGGAAAATGACGCGAAGGCAGTTTGGCCGGGCCGCCGCCACGGCGGCCGGCCTCGCCGTTTTGCCGCGATACGTCCTCGGCGGGACCGGGTTCGTCGCCCCAAGCGAGACGGTCAATGTGGCCATCGTCGGTTGCGGCGGACAGGGGCGGACCAACGCACGGTCGCTCTTCCAGCAGGACGACGCGCGGGTCATCGCCGTCGCCGATCCGCGCGACCAAGCCGACTACAAGCCGTTCTATTACAAGGGCGAGGCCGGCCGCCTGCCCGTCCTCCGCGAGGTCCAGCAGCGGTACGAGAAGAACAACAAGTCATTCAAATGCGCAGATTACCTGGACTTCCGCCGGATGCTCGACAAGGAGAAGGCCGTCGACGCCATCCTGTGCGCAACGCCCGACCACTGGCACGCCTTCGTCACGGTGACGGCGATGCGCCGCGGCAAGCACGTCTACTGCGAGAAGCCGCTGACGCACAACATTTACGAGGCCCGCATGGTCGCCAAGGCCGCCACCGAGACGGGCGTGGCCACGCAGATGGGCAACCAGGGCCGCAGCACCTCCTCACACGCCCTGGCGTGCGCGTGGATCTGGAACGGCGCAATCGGCGACGTGACCGAGGTCCACGCATGGAGCGCCGCCGGCGCCTGGGCCGGCGGGCGCGGGCGGCCGAAGGATACGCCCCCCGTCCCGGCGGGGTTCGACTGGGACCTGTGGCTCGGCCCGAAGCCCGACCGCCCGTATCACCCGGCGTATGCCCCGTACAACTGGCGCGGGTGGTGGGCCTTCGGCACGGGGGCAGCGGGCGACATGATGGTCCACAACGTCGATCCGGCGTTTGCCGCGCTCGAACTGGACAAGCGGCACCCCGCCGCGGTCGAGTGCCTCCAGACCGAGTTCGTCGACGATGAAGTCATCGCCCCGGGCAACCACGTGGTGTGGACGTACGCTGCCGAGGGCGGCCGGCCGCCGCTTCAGGTCCACTGGTACGACGGCAGTCTGCGGCCGAAGCGCCCGGCGGAACTGGAAGATGGCCGTAAGGTGGGAGAGGGCTCCAACGGCGTCCTCATCGTTGGCACAAAGGGCACCTTCATGGGCGGCGGGTGGAGCGGTTCGCCGCGCCTCATCCCCGAAACCAAGATGCGCGAGTACCTGGAGGCCAACAAGGGCAAGACGCCGGCGCGCACCCTGCCCGAGTCCAAGGGCCATCATCGCGACTGGCTGGATGCGTGCAAGGGCGGCCGGCCGGCGCGCAGCCGTTTTGAGTACGGCGCCGCACTAACGGAATTCGTCCTCCTGGCCGACGTGGCCGTCCGCGCCAAGCAGAAGGTCCAGTGGAACGGCCCGAACATGAAGGTGGCCAACGTCCCCGCGGCCCAGGCGTTCGTGCAGGAACCCTATCGCCAGGGATGGGACCTGGCGAAAGTTTGAAGGCGGATTGGTGTAATCTGTGGACACAACACAACTTTCAAAGGAATGGGGCAATGAGAAAATCGGTATTGTCCCCCGAACTCCGCCGCGCACCGGAGAAACCTCCGGGAGGAAGCCAATAAACGCACCATCCCGGAGGCCCTTCTTGAGGGCCTCCGGGATGGATTGACGCTTGACGCTACCCTAACTACCGGCCCGCCCGGCGGCGACGGGTGATCATGGCCGCCGCTCCGAGGGCCAGCATGTAGGGTGGGTGCTATGCACCCACGCGGTTGCCACGCCGACGCCTGAGCAGCGCTCCACCCAGCGCCACAAGCGCCAGCGTCGCCGGCTCGGGAACCGCG
>JAPLMO010000122.1 GCA_026386995.1 Planctomycetota bacterium
GCCTGTCAGGACTGAATCTATGGGTGCCACGGCTGCGCCTTGTGCAGCCGTGGTCGTCGGCAGGGACGCACGGCTGCAAACTGCGCAGCCGTGGCACCCGCACAATCACAGTTGACGGACTACTATGCCCGCAGCAGCCGCACGGGGGCGGACGGGCCGGCCAGGATGGCCGCGAGCGGCTCCCGCGCCCCGGCGGCCGGCTCGATAACGCAGAACTCGGCGGCCAGGCCCTCGCGAAGGTCGCCCGTCACGTCCTCCAGCCCGAGCGCCAGGGCGCCGCGCCGCGTGGCCATTGCCAGGAGCGTCTGCGGCTCGGCGCCGCCCTGGGCGAAGAGAAACCTCGCCTCGTCCAGCACCGAAAGGCTGGGGCACGAGGCCAGACTGTCGGTCCCGAGGCAGACGTTGACGCCCGCCGCCAGCAGCCGCCGCCAGGGGTGGTCCGCGTGCTTGAAGAACGCGTGGCTGCGCGGGCAGAACGCGACGCTCGAACCGCTTGCGGCCAGGATCGCGATCTCATCGTCCGTCACGTAGTTGGCGTGGCCCACGAGGACCGGGCCGGAGAAGAACCCTGCGTCGGCCAGCATCCGGATCGGCCTGACGCCCGCCGGCCGCCAGTCGCGCGGCAGGAACCCGAGGAGGCTCAGCCACGAGTGGAGTTTTCCCTCGCCGCGCTCGACGCAGGCGATCTCGTCGAGCGTTTCGTGAAGGTGCGTGCTCAGCGGCCAGCCCCGGGCGTCCGCCTCGCGCCGGGCGGCCATGAAAACTTCCAGCCCCGTGGTGTAAGGGGTGTGGGGCGAGAGGCCGACCCTTATGTGGGCGGCGTTGGCGAGCAGCGTCATGGCGTCCACGGCGCACTTGAGACGGGCGAGGCCCGCCTCGCCGTAGAGGAACATTTCGCCGAAGACCGTCCAGCGGGCGCCGTCCCGGCCGAGAAGGTCGTCCAGTTGCCCGTCGGCCGTCAGGTCGGCCCCCGCAACCGTGCCGGCCTCGCGGCACTCGCGGACGCCGGCCTCGACGGCCCGGCGCTTGCGGGCCTCGGTCCGCAGTTGCTGCCGCGCCGCCAGCCGCGCGATCCACGAGGCGAAGTTCCTCGTCGGCCGGAACTTGCCGCGCATGTCCGAAAGCGACAGGTGCGTGTGGGCGTTGACGAAGCCGGGCAGGATGGCGCTTTCGGGAAAGTGCTCGACCGTGTCGCTCGTGCCGACGTGGGTCTTAAGTGTCGACCATGTGCCGATGCGAACGATGCGGCCGCCCTCGGCGACCAGTGCGGCATCTTCGATGACCGGCCCTTCGGCCGGAATGAGCCAACGCGCGCGGTAGGCGTGGGCCATGATATCGTCGTCTTTCGAGCCGCGACCGTAGTATCTGTTAAGCGTAGAGCGCCGGGTGGCATGGTCACGCTGTTGCGTGACCATGTGCCTCGAACGGCGCCTGACCCGTCACTGCGACATGGTCACGCAACAGCGTGACCATGCCACCCGGTCTGAGCATGCACGCGCCCGCCCGCATGCCCACGCGTACGGCGGCGTGGGCATGCCACCCGGCAGGGCGGTTGTGCCCGCGACTACGTCGTGTACTCGGCGTTGATCTTGACGTAGTCGTAACTGAAGTCGCACGTCAGGTACCGCGCCTGGCCGCGCCCCGCGCCGAGGTCCAGGTGGACCGCGATGTCGTGGGCCTTCATGATGGCGGCGAGGCGCTTCTCGTCGGTCGCGACGGGGCGGCCCTTGTCGAAAATCTTCAGGCCGCCGAGCGTAAGGCGCATGGTCTCGGGGCCGCTGGAGATGCCGGCGTATCCTGCGGCGGAGACGATGCGGCCCCAGTTCGGGTCCTGCCCGAAGAAGGCGGTCTTGACGAGCGGCGAATTGGCGATTGCTCCGGCGGCCGCGCGGGCCTCGGCGTTGGACTTCTCGCCCGTGACGAGGACCTCGATGACCTTCGTGCCGCCCTCGGCGTCGGCGGCGATCTGGCGGGCGAGGTTGTCGCAGACAACCAGGATGGCGTCGGCCAGGCGCCGGCCGTCGGCCGATTTCTCGGTGAGAGGCTTTGCGGCGCGGCCGCCGCTTGCCATGGCCAGGCCGCTCGCCATGATGAGGAGCGTGTCGTTGGTCGACGTGTGGCCGTCGACCGTCAGGCAGTTGTACGTGGCGTCGGCGGCGCGGCGGAGCATCTTCGTCAGCGCTGCGGGAGCGACGGTCGCGTCGGTTGTCAGGAAGCCGAGCGTTGTGGCCATGTTCGGCGCGATCATGCCGACACCTTTTGTGGCGCCGGCGACGGTGACCGTGCGACCGCCGATCTCCAGGCGCACGCCGGCCTGCTTGGGGTGCGTGTCGGTGGTCATGATGGCGCGGGCGAAGGCGCTGTCGGCCTCGGGACCGGAGGCGAGGGTCTCGCAAGACCTTTTGACGCCCGCGAAGACCTTGTCCATCGGCATCAGCCGCCCGATGACGCCCGTCGAGGCCACGAGGAACTGCTTCGCGGGGCAGGAGAGGTCGGCGGCGGCAGCGAAGGCCATCGCCCTGGCGTCGGCCATGCCTTGCCGGCCGGTGCAGGCATTGGCGTTGCCGGAGTTGGCGACCACGCCGCGGATGCGGCCGGCGGCCTTCGCGAGGTGTTCGCGGCTGACGGTGACCGGCGCGGCGCAGACCTTGTTCTGCGTGAAGACGGCCGCCGCGGCGGCCTCAACGTCGCACGCCAGGACGGCCACGTCGGGTTTCTCTGTGAGTTTCTTGACGCCGACGGCCGCGGCCCCGGCGCGGAAACCCTGCGGAGACGTGACGCCCAGTTGAAGGTCGATCTTGAGGTTCAAAGCCTTGCTCATCTCAGGCCTGCCGTTTCGTCGTGACCGAACAGGAGGTTCATGTTCTGGAGCGCCTGGCCGGCGGCGCCCTTGGTCAGGTTATCTATGACGGCGCTGATGACCGCCCGGCCGCCGACAACCGTCGGATAA
>JAPLMO010000100.1 GCA_026386995.1 Planctomycetota bacterium
GGATAAAGCCTCCGCAGCCTTATCCGCGCATCCGCCGTGGTGAACTGCCAGTTCGCCTTCGTCGCGGCCGCGTCGCGAGCCGTTTCCCATGCCTTGACCTCGCGGCGGAGGTCGTGAACGTTGTCGATCCGTCGCGACAGGCACTGCCGGCCCAAGATGCCAAGTTCGATCTCCGCCATGTCCAACCAACTGCCGTGCTTGGGCGTGTAGTGGAACTCGAACCGCTCCGCCAGACGCTTGGCCTCCGCCGGCTCAAACGCCTCGTACAGCGATGCCGGCGAGTGCGTATTCAGGTTGTCCTGCACCAGCACGACCACCTCCGCATCTGGGTACCTCTCGTCGGCGATCTTCCGAAGGCATTCGGCGTAATCCTTCCTCGTGCGCCGATCCGTAACGTCCACGTCACGCTGCCCGGCCAGTGGCTCGAAGATCATGAAAAGGTTCGCCACACCGTTGCGTACGTATTCATAATCATAGTGCGCCACGTGCCCCGGCGCGGCCGGCACGGGCGCCGCCACTTCGCCGATCAACTGCTTGCTGGTCTCGTCCAGGCACACCACCGGCCGTTTCGGATCGTACGGCCGTTTGTACACCTCCCGCACGTCTTCCATCTTCCAGACGAACTCGGCATTGGCCTTGGGTGGAATGCACCACTGCTTGCTCAGCCAAGGCTTAAGTTCGTTTTTTTGAGCACCTCCCGTACGGTCTCATACGACAGGTGATCGACCTCCTCCAACTGAACCATGCGCTCGGCCAGCAATCGTAAGGTCCAGCGGCTGCGACCTTCCGGGGCCTGGCTGCACGCCAAGGCAATCAGGTGCGCCTCGCCGTCTCCATCCAACTTCCGTGCGTACTGGCGGCGGGGCTTGCGACGTTCCAACGCCGCCTCCAGGCCGTCTTCAACAAACTCCTTTCGCACCCGCTCGACCGTCGCTCTGCCAACGTCTAAACCCTCGGCGATGGCATCATCGTGCCACGCCGGGCCGCCCTCGCCGGCGTCGGCCTTCAGGAGAATCCTCGCGTGCATCAACTTGCGAGCGGCTGCCTTGCCGCGAGAAACCATCTCCCACAACATTTGTCGTTCCTCTTCTGTCAGCGTCACGATATACTTCTTCTTCATGGCGGGCCTCCTTGCCTGGGTCATGACTATCCCATCGGCAAAGAGCCCCCTAGTTGTCCATCAATTGACGGCTGACTGAACACTAGTCGGCAGGGCCGCACGGTCGCCGTGGCACCCGCACAATCAAAGTTGACGGACTACCAGGGGCATAACATTGGTCGCAGATTCACGGCAACCCACCTGGCGGGGTTTCTGGGGCGGCCGCTCTCTTGACGGGAGATTGCCGCGTAAATACCACGCACCCCGCATTCTGAGCAACGGGCCCTGACCGGGAACGTGCGCCAGCGGCAATTCGGTGTGGCACAGGGTGGCCGGACACCGCCGTTTATGGCGCTCTCTGCGGAACTTATCCACAATTTCGAGCTGGCAGATCGGCTCGGCATCGCAGGCCGGCCGGACTCCGCTCTCAAGGGCGTGTCGGGCTGAGGCCCGTTCCAGGGGCACGCCGCAGCGGTTCCAGGCGAATGTTCCACGTGGAACATTGCAGCCTGGGCCGACCGGCCCGGGGCTCGGCGGCACCCGTCCGATGTATTGCACAGGTAGTCCACATTACTATCGCTCTCTCAGGATCGCTTAGTATGACAGCGCTACTTTCAAGGTTTTGCGCGGCGGGTCTCCGTACCCGCCGCGCAAGAATCGCCTCCAACGCAGGCGAGAATGCCGCTACGCGCGGCGGGTCAGGAGATCCGCCGCGCGAATGCTGTCCAAGTGGCGATTTAGTAGTCCGTCAACTTTGATTGCGCGGGTGCCACGCCTCGCGCAGTTTGCAGCCGTACACTGCGTCGAACGGCCGCACGGTTGCCTAGACGACCGTGGCACCCAGCATATTTTGCCCCCGGTGAATACACCGGGGGGCTAATACGACATCGCCACTTTGACCCAGAGTAGCCGAGCGACAATTCAAGCGTGGGCCGCTCTCAGATTGTAGCGCGGGGGTTCATCCCCCGCGCGGTCCTACTGCGGGGCACAAGGCCCCTCGCTACGGCGCGTAAGTTTGGTTACCGCAAGAATTCAAGCAGGGGCCGCTCTCAGATTGTAGTGCGGGGGTTTATCCCCCGCGCGGCCCCGCGCAGGGCACAAGGCTCCGTGCTACGGCGCGTAAGTTTGGTTACTGCAAGAGGTTGTGTTCATTGCCACGCAACAAGTGGATCTGTAGCACTACTGGCGTCTGCTTTCTCGCATCGGATAACTGGGGTCGTTACGCTGCATGGGGCATGGGCAGGTTGGCTAGCGGACAGACTGCATCACTTAGCCCAACTTTGGCACTTTGACGGCCCGAAACAATATTCTTCGGTCCTAGCATCGGGTGTGGCCCCGCGCTTGCGACCGAGAGTTTGATCGCGGCGTGAAGTGCCCGCCGGGCGAACCTGCCTATTTAGCCCAGTTTAAGATTGCGTGCATACACCACCCTTGGCGCGGCGGGTCTCCGTACCAGCCGCGATAGCGGGGTTTCAAGCGTCAACGCGGCTGGTACGGAGACCCGCCGGGGGCCACAGCGCTACGGCTCAGGCGTACGCCGCTTTCAGGCCGTAGCGCGGGGGTTTATCCCCCGCGTTTTTCTACGCGGGGCACAAGGCCCCGCGCTACGACGCGTAAGTCTGGTTGCGGCAAGAGGTTATGTTCATTGCCGGGGGCCAGGCGGCGTTGTAGTAGTGTAGTGTTTCAGAATTATCGCACATTTATGGTATCGGGTGCCACGCCTCGCGCTGTTTGCAGCCGTGCTCCGCGTCGAACGGCGGCACGGTCGCCCAGGCGACCGTGGCACCCGGTCGCCCTGGATAAGATACCATCTGAGTGAAACACTACGGTAGTTGCCGCTTACGCGGGACATTTTATTTTCCGGCGGAATTTGACTTTCCGGAAATTTGTGTTATACTCCTTCTGAAGTCAAGTTTTGCGGCAGGGGTCGTAGGGAGGCTTTGTTTGGAGGATTAGAGCGAACACGGTGTTTTTTGTCGATGCCACGCGTTGCCTGTAAGGGGTTGCGGGCAACGCGGGTAAGTTTAAGAATAACTTGGGACTACCGGGGGAGATCGGCCGCGCGGTCGGTTTCCCCCTCTTTTTTTGAGGCGTATGGAACGGAACAAGGTTTCGCAACGTTATTAGAGGGAGAGAATCATGTTTAGCCGGAACACGAGAAGTCTTTTGGGGCTGCTGGTTGCAGCCATGCTGGGTCTGGTACTGGTCGCGCCGGTGCAGGCGGCGACGGGAACATGGAACGGTCCGAACCTGACCGGCACCTGGGGTACGACCGAAGCCAACTGGACCGGCTTGGTACCAGGGACGCCGTGGGATCTCACCAATGGCCCGACCAACACGGCGTCGTTCAACACCGACAACAATGTGGCCAATGTCAGCGGGGCCATCTACGCCAATACAGTGGCTATCGGCGCCTCAGGCAACACCGTGAATGTCGCCAGCGGCGGGGCACTGGGCATTAACGGCGGTTCCCTGAACTTCGGCGTGTTGAATAATGCTTTGGTCGTCAACGGCACCGGCATCCTGACCATGAACGCTATTAGCGGCAGGAACATCGGTCTCGACAGTGGAAGCGGCCAAAGCATCACTGTCCAAGGCGGCGGCACGATGACCTTCGCTAACACCGCCACCAGCTCGGGAACCCTTTATATGGGGTCTAGTTCTGCCCTGGCACCTAACACGTTGACCGTGACGGGCCTCGGTTCGACGTTCACCAACGGCGATGCTTCGAACCGCGGGGCAAATATCTGGCTCTCCGGATCCAACGCCCAGATCATTGTCAGCGACGGCGGCGTATTCACGTCGCTTTCCCGGAGCATTTATGTGGCTGGCCGTTGGGGGGGGAATAGCAACAATTCCCTTTCCATCACTGGTGCCGGTCAGTTGACGACGAATAGCACTATAAGCTTGTCCCCCTCAAGCGATGGATCCGCCACCAACATGACGCTGATGATCAGCAGCGGTGGCAAGGCGTACAGCACTAGCGGCCGTATCGGCTATTGGTCTGGCAACAACGACTGTACGGCGACGATTACCGGGATCGGCTCGTTGTGGAATTTGGGGAGCGGAACCCTGTATCTGGGCAATAATGCCGGAGCATCAGGCAACACGCTGAACGTTGCCAACGGTGGATCTCTGAACAACGTTGGCTCGGTCCTTATGAACGGCACGAACAACCGGTTCAATTTGGGTAGTGGCGGCGCAGAGTTACTAAGCACGGCCACGCTCAATACCGTCACGCTGGGCTCCATCGGTGCGCTTTTGAACATCGACAACGGCCGGTTGATTGCCCGAACAACTGGCTCGCTGGTTTCCGGCGGGGGCGGCGGGGGCAGGGTTGTCCTCAACGGCTTGGCGTATATTTACACGGATTTCGCCTCCACGATCGATACCCTGATTGAGGGCACAGTTCTCGGCACGCTGTTCAAGCAGGGCGGCGGCACGCTGACGCTCTCCCAGGCCAACACCTACCTGGGCGACACGCAGGTCGACGCGGGTACCCTCAGCATAAGTAACGCCTATCTGGCGGATGCCTCGGCCGTGAAGATCGCATCGCTCGCCATTATGGACCTGAACTTCACCGGGATCGATACGGTGGGCGCGGTGTGGCTGGGCGGCTCTAATATGGGCGGCGGAACCTTCAATGCCGCCACCCAGCCCGCGTACTTCACCGGCGGCGGCTCGCTGTACGTGGTCCCCGAGCCGGCGACGATGGCGTTTGTGGTTCTGGGCGGCGTGGGCCTTCTGGCCCGCCGCCGCAGCCGCAAGGCGTAAGACGTTTGGCAGAGCGATTATCAGGCGTTGCCCGTAGGGGGCTGCGGGCCACGCGGATGAGAATAACAAGGGATGATCGGGGGAGATCGGCCGCGCGGCCGGTTTCCCCCTCTTTTTTTGGGGCGTATGACACACAGGCGGATTCGAGGAAACGTACGAGAAGGCTTATGCGAAGGCAAAAATGGGTGTTCCCTTTGGATCTTGGGAATCTTAGGAGATGTGAGATGAAACGGTCGACTTGGTTCGGCAGCGTGCTAATGGTGCTCGCATTCGGACTGGCGGGGCAAGCCAACGCAGGCCTCTTTTGGGACACCGCGGGAAGCGCTGGATCATGGATTGACGATGGCACCACCACAAACTGGGGCACTAGCAGCGGCGGTCCGTACCACGCCTCAGCGTGGGTCGCCGCTTCCGATGCGGTCTTCGAGGGCACCGCCGGCGCGGTGACCGTATCCGGCACCATCGCTTCCGTGAAATCCATCACCTTCGCCACCGACGGTTACACTCTCAGCAGCGGCACCATCACGATGACCGGCGCGGGCGGCAACATCACCACCGGCGCGGGCACCGACACCATCGGCAGCGTCCTCGTCGGGACCGTCGGCCTGACCCAACTCGGCGCCGGCACGCTGACACTTGGCGGCACGAACACTCTTACAGGGACTGTAACGATCAACAATGGCGGCACGCTGAAAATCGCCAGTGGCGGCAAGTTGGCTAACGGTACTCACGGCCGCATCGGCTACGTCGCAAACGCCATCAACAACTCGGCCATTGTCTCCGGAGGGCAGTGGGATGTGTCAGGCGCTTATTTTCAAGTGGGGTATGCCGCTGGTGCCAACAATAACAGCCTGACCGTCAGCGATGGCGGTCAGGCGACTTGCTGGCGAGCCTACCTCGGCTACGCCGGCAACTCCAACTCCAATGCGGTCACCATCAGCGGCGGCGGGTCGCTGTTGACCGTTACCGGCTATATCAGAGCGGGCAACGGCAGCAGCGGCAACAGCCTGCTCGTTCAAAACGGCGGTATCATAAACGTGCAGGGCGCTGGCGTTGACATCGGCCAGTATGGCACTGGCTGCACCAATAACTCGATCACCGTCACCGGCGGCGGTTCGGTGTTTACCGACGCCAACGGCCTGAACTTCGGCTGCGGTACCAACGCCACCGGCAACTTTCTGCTCGTTTCCGGCGGCGGCAAGGTGGCTAGTTACGGTACCGGCAATGTTTTTGGCAACATTGGCAACGGCGCGGGCGCCAACGGCAACTATGCCACCATCACGGGCGCCGGGTCGGTGTGGGACTTTGCCGGCGGAACCGGCGGCGTTAATCGGAACGCCCTGACGGTAGGCAATAACGCCACGGCCAGCGACAACGCCGTGAACGTCTCCAGCGGCGGGGCCGTGGCCAATATCAGCACGATGACGCTGGGCGGCATCAGGTCGACGTTCAACCTTGGCGACGGCGGGACACTCAGCACGGCTTCGGTCCAGACCATATCGATGACCAGCCTGGATGGAAGTGGGCGTGTGAAATTCAACAACGGCAGGCTGACGGCCCTGGCAGCCGGCGCGCTGGTTTCCGGCGCCGGCCATGTTCAACTCAACGGCCCGGCCTATGTTTACACGGACCTCACGAGTTCGATCGATAGCGTGATCGACGGCACCGCTGTCGGCACACTGATCAAGGAGGGCATCGGCACGCTGACGCTCTCCCAGGCCAACACCTACCTGGGCGACACGCAGGTCGACGCGGGTACCCTCAGCATAAGTAACGCCTATCTGGCGGATGCCTCGGCCGTGAAGATCGCAACGAGCGCCTTTATGGACCTGAACTTCACCGGGATCGATACGGTGGGCGCGGTGTGGCTGGGCGGCTCTAATATGGGCGGCGGAACCTTCAATGCCGCCACCCAGCCCACGTACTTCACCGGCGGCGGCTCGCTGTACGTGGTTCCCGAGCCGGCGACGATGGCGTTTGTGGTTCTGGGCGGCGTGGGCCTTCTGGCCCGCCGCCGTCGCAGGGCGTAAGGCGAGGGTTTTGGGAACTTAAGCAGTCACAAGGGGCTCTTACTTAGGAGATTTGCAATGTTTATTGAGTCCGGTATTACTAAAGTCGCGGCAATGGCTTGCCGATAAGAGTCGTATGAGACCCAAAGGAA
>JAPLMO010000313.1 GCA_026386995.1 Planctomycetota bacterium
CCGGCCGCGCGGCACACGAGGAACTCGGCCGCGCCATCGCCGGCGCGGGCGTGGCGCAACTGGTCTGCGTGGGGCCGGAGTCGGCGGCGACCGCCCGGGCGGCCGTGGCGGCCGGCATGGCGCCGGGGGCGGTGGCGACGTTCGCCGATTCTCAGGCGGCGGCGAAGGCCGCAGGCGGACTTGTTCGCAGCGGCGACCTCGTGCTCGTCAAGGGCAGCCGCCTGATTCACATGGAAAAAGTCGTCGAGGCCATCGCGGCACAGCGCAGCCGGTAACGAAATGAAAAACAAATCCCACATTCGGCGGGTGGCATGCCCAGCACGCTGTTTGCTGGGCATGCTTGTGCGACGTTCGGCAAGCATGCCCACGCATACGGCGGCGTGGGCATGCCACCCTGCTGTGGGGCAGGACGAAATGAAAAAGAAATCCCACTGTCGGAAGGTGGTCTTCCGGTCCCGTCGTGGGCGCGAACGGGATACAATGGGCCCTCGGGCGAGGCGCAGACATACCTGGGTCACCGCGCACACCGCTCCGAGGGCCCAGTGGGACACTCGGGAGTCGTAAGATGTTTTACCAACTTTTATTCTACTTTCAAGATTTCCTTCAGCAGACCGGCGTCTGGCCGTACGCCAACGTTTTCCGGTACCAGACGTTCCGTCTGACGCTGGCCATCGTGACGAGTTTCTTCATTCTCATGGCGTTCGCCCCGCCGGTCATCCGGGTCCTCAGAAAACTGAATGTCCGCGGCGGCGCGAATTTTGACAACAAGACCGTCGATGCGATCTTTGCCGACCGCGCCGCGACGCCGACGATGGGCGGCGTCCTCATTCTGCCGGCTGTCATCCTCTCCACGCTCGTGTGGGCCGACATCGGCAACTTCTACGTCATCATGGGCCTCGTCACGGTCGCCTGGCTTGGCGTCCTGGGGGGCGTCGACGACTACCTGAAGATGGCCAAACGCAGCCGCGACGGCCTCCGCGCGTGGGAAAAACTGGTCTTCCAGATCGCCTTGGCGGCGATCCTGGCGTACTTCCTTTACCAGATGGGCGCCACCATCGTTCTGCCCGAGGACGGCAACGGCATCGCCCTGAACCTGCCGTTCTACAAGTTCCCGATCCACCTCGGGCTGTGGGTCTTCATGTTCGTGTCGGTCCTGGTGGTCTCGGGGACCTCCAACGCCGTCAACCTGACCGACGGCATGGACGGCCTGGCGATCGGCAGCATGGTCCCGCCGACGATCGTGTTCCTCATCATCAGTTATATCGCAGGCCGCGTCGATTACTCGGCGTACCTCTTTCTGCCGCACGTGCCCGGCGTCGGGGAACTGGCGATCTTCTGCGGGGCGCTACTGGGGGCGTGCCTGGGGTTCCTCTGGTACAACTGCTCGCCCGCCCAAGTGTTCATGGGCGACACGGGCAGCCTGGCGCTCGGCGGGGCGATCGGTTACGTCGCCCTCGCGACGCGGCAGGAGGCGCTCCTGCTGGTGGCGGGCGGCGTGTTCGTTCTGGAGGCCCTGAGCGTGATGACGCAGGTCGGGTACTTCAAATTTACCCGGCGGCTGGGCGGCGAGGGGCGGCGGATATTCCGCATGTCGCCCCTGCATTACCATTTTAAGTTGGGCGGCTGGACGGAGACGCAAACGGTCGTTCGGTTCTGGCTCCTGGGCGCGATGTTCGCCGCCCTGGCGCTGGCAACCTTGAAACTCCGGTAGCCAACCGCGAATGTGGCGTATGGCACGTACCGCAATAGCGGATGTGGCACGGCTGGCTTGTCCAGCCGTGGGAAACACCGCGGGCCATCCGCCACGGCTGGACAAGCCAGCCGTGCCACACCGCGGGTGCGGACGCTAAGCGCGAACAGATTAGAGGTGCGAAATGACCACGAGCGTGCAACCCTTGGACACACCGGATGTGGTTCCCGTGCGGCAGACCTGGCCCGACCGCCCCTGTAGCGAGCCGGTCGTCTTGGGTCTGGTGATCCTGGCGCTTATGGCCATTGGCGTCCTGATGGTCTACAGCGCCAGCCGCAGCGCCACGCTGGTCCGCGACAACCTGTTTTTCGTCAAGCACCTCATCTTCGTTCCGGCGGCCATCGGGGCGATGGTGGCGGCGGCATATTTCCCGTACCGGCGGCTGAACAGTTTCTGGCCGGCGGTCCTCATTATTACGGGGGCCGTGATGCTGTGCGGCCTGGTGCTCGTGTTCGGTGCGGAGCGAAACCACGCGAGGCGGTGGTTTGAGATCGGGTTCGGGGCGTTCCGGATCAGCCTCCAGCCGTCGGAACTCGCGAAGATCGCGATGGTGGTTTTTCTGGCGTGGTTCTTCAGCCCGCGGCCCGCCCCGACCGGCCGCTTTGCGGCGTCCCGCTTCTGGGGCTGGTTGTACCGGCATCTATACGGCGAGGCGCACAGCCTGTGGCGGGGCTTCCTGCCGGCGCTCGCGGTGATCGGCGTCGTGTGTGCCCTGATTGCCAAGGAGGATTTCGGGACGGCGGCCCTCATCGGCGCGGTGGCGGTGGGCGTGTGCCTTATCGCGGGGTGGCGCTGGTGGTACACGCTTATCCTGACCCTGCCCGCGAGCGCCGGGTTCTACTGGTTCGTGTGGCTGGTGGACTACCGCCGCATACGGATCGAGACGTGGCTGGACCCGTGGCAATATTTCGACGGCAAGGGCTGGCACGTCTGCCAGAGCCTCATGGGGATCGGCAGCGGCGGCCTGACGGGCGTCGGCCTCGGCGCCGGAATCCAGAAACTCTACATTCCCGAGGTGACCACCGACTTCATCTTCGCCGCCATCTGCGAGGAGATGGGGATGCTGGGCGGCCTCCTGGTGCTGGGCCTTTTTGCGGTGCTGGTGTGGCGGGCCGGGCGGATCGTGCGAAACGCGCCCGACCGGTTCTCGTTCCTCCTGGCCTCGGGCATCCTGCTGACGATCGGCCTCCAGGCGGCCATCAACATGGGCGTCGTGACCGGGGCGCTGCCGGCCAAGGGCATCAGCCTGCCGTTCATCAGTTACGGCGGCTCGGGCCTCGTGGCGATGAGTTTCGCGGCGGGCCTTCTGATCGCCATCGCCCGGGCACGCGACCAGCAGCCCGATGCGGACGTCGCCTCTCCGCATCCACTGGTGTACGTGCCTGCGCCGACCGCCGACGTCGTGGCACCGGGCGCACGTTTAGTGTGCGGTTGCCATCAGCCCGCGGAATGTGGCACGGCTGGCTCGCCCAGCCGTGCGGAATGCTGCGGGCCGTCCACCACGGCTGGACAAGCCAGCCGTGCCACACCCGGGGCGGACGCCACGGCTCCTGAAACTCAAGGGCAAGATAGTGTTGCGTGAGCAGGGTCATCGCATTCTGCTGGCCGGCGGCGGCACGGGGGGCCACCTGTACCCCGGCCTTGCGCTGGCCGAGGCCGTTTGCCGCATCGAGCCCGGCGCCGCCATCGCCTTTACGTGCACCCGCCGCCCGATAGACCGCAAGGTCTTGGCCGGGCGCGGCTACCCGTTCACCGAGATCGACGCGCGGCCGTTCAACAAGTGGCCGTGGACGTGGCCGGGACTGGTGGTGAGCCTCGTCCGGAGCGGCAACCAGGCCCGGCGGCGCCTGCGCGAGTATTGTCCGGACGTTGTCGTCGGCCTCGGTGGTTACGGCAGTTACGCCGCCGTCCGCATCGGTCAGAAATATGATCTGCCGACGGCCATCGTGAACCCCGACATCGTTCCCGGCCGCGCGAACCGCCGCCTGGCCCGCTGGGTGGACCTCGCCTTCTGCCAGTTCCAGGAGACCGTCGCGGAGTTCGGCGACCGCGGGCGTCTGACCGGCTGCCCCATCCGCCCGAGTCTCTTCGGGGCTACGCGGGCTGCCGGCCTGGCCGAGTTCGGCCTCGACCCCGCCCGCCGCACCCTCCTGGTGACCGGCGCCAGCCTCGGCGCGCGCACGGTGAATCTTGCGGTGCTGGCGCTGCTGAAGGATCGCGGCCTGCCGGAAGGCTGGCAGGTGCTCCACCTGACGGGCCACGGCGAATACAAAGAGGTGGCGAGGGCCTACCGCGAGTCGGTCAACGTTCCGGCCGTGGTCCGGCCGTACGCCGAGCAGATGGGGCTGGCGTACGCCGCGTCCGACCTCGTCGTCGCCAGGGCAGGGGCCTCGACGATCGCCGAAATCCTGGCCGTCGGCCTGCCGGCGATATTCATACCGTACCCGTTCCATCGCGATCAACACCAGATGCGGCAGGCGCGGGCGGTCGAGTCGCTCGGTGCCGCCGTCGTCGTCGAGGACCGGCCGGGCGACCCCGCCACGTGGCGGGACCTGGCGCAGGTCCTCCTTGCCGTGGCACAGGATCGGACGCGCCTGGCGGGTCTGGCCGAGAAGGCCCGGGCCGTCGGACGGCCCGGCGCCGCCGAGGACATCGCGCGGCAGGTCCTCGAACTTGCCGCACGCACGACCGAGGCCCGCCACGCGCGCATTGAAAATGATTCCGAGCCTTCGCGGCCGAACATTGACAGGCCGACCCGCGCGGCTTACACTCGAACCGGAGACACAAAGGCATGACCCATCAGCCATCTTTTTCGCCGTCACCCAGACCCTTCGCGGGGAGGAAGATTCACTTTATCGGCGCAGGCGGCTGCGGCATGAGCGGTTTGGCGGAGTTTGTCCTGGCCGAGGGGGCCGAGGTTTACGGCTCCGACTTGAAGCCCGGCGCAGCCGTCAACAGGCTCTCCGACCTCGGGGCGAAGATCTACATCGGCCACCAGGCCGAGAATATGCCCCTGGGCATCGACCTGGTGGTCGCCAGCGCGGCCATCAAGCCCGACAACTCCGAGTTGATCGAGGCCCGCCGCCGCGGCCTTCCGGTCCAGAAGTACGCCCAGTTCCTCGGCGCGCTCATGCAGTTGCGCAAGGGCATCGCCGTCGCCGGGGCCCACGGCAAGAGCACCACGACCGCCATGACCGCCTACGCCCTGACCTGCGCGGGGCTGGACCCGAGTTTCGTCATCGGGGCCGAGGTGCCGCAACTGGGCGGCGGGTCGCACGTCGGCAAGGGGGCGGACCTGGTCGTCGAGGCCTGCGAGTTCGACCGATCGTTCCACAACTACAAGCCGCACGCCGCCGCCATCCTGAACATCGAAGAGGACCACCTGGACTACTACCACGGCGGCCTGCCGGAGATCCGCCAGGCGTTCTCCGAGTTCGCCGCCAACATCGTGCCGGGGGGCCTCCTCGTGGCCAACACGGCCGACCTGGGCGTCCGCGAGATCGCCCAGAAGTGCCACGTGCCGGTCGAGACCTTCGGCATCGGCGGCGAGTACGACTGGCGGGCCGAAAACCTCGAAGAACACCAGGGCCGATACACCTTCGACGTGTACGAGAAGAGTGCCCTGTTCATTTCGGTGCGGCTGGCGGTCCCCGGGCGGCACAACGTCCTGAACGCCCTGGCCACGATGGCCCTGAGCCATTGGGCGGGGGCGAAGTCGGACGCCGTTGCGGCCGCGCTGGGCGAGTTCGCCGGCGCCGCTCGCCGCATGGAAGTTCTCGGCGAGGCCGCCGGCGTCACGATCGTCGACGACTACGCCCACCATCCGACCGAGATCTGCGCCACGCTGAAGGCCGCCAAGGCCCGCTTCAACCCCAAGCGGCTGTGGGTGGTCTTTCAGCCGCACCAGCACAGCCGCACGCGGTTCTTCCTGAAAGACTTCGGTCTGGCCCTCGCAGTGGCCGATAAGATTGTAGTGCCGGACATTTACTTCGTCCGGGACAGCGAAAACGAGCGGCAGGCCGTCTCCAGCCAGGACCTTGTGGCGGAGGTCCAGCGGCTGGGCGCTGACGGTGTCTACATCAAGGATTTCGATTCCATCCGCCGGTACCTGGTGGAGAGCCTGGGCCCCGGCGACGTGCTGCTGACCATGGGCGCCGGCGACGTCTATCGCCTGGCCGCGCCGCTTCTGTCGGACTTAAGCGGCGCTAGCGCCGCAAACGCCGAAAAGCCCGCACCCGTCCCCGACGGCGGCGGCGATGCCGGGCCGAGTATTTAGTAGATTGTCAGCACTGAATCTGTGGGTGCCACGGCTGCGCCTTGTGCAGCCGTGGTCGTCGGCAGGGACGCACGGCTGCAAACTGCGCAGCCGTGGCACCCACATAGTTAAAGTTGACGCACTACTAGGGCAGGAACGAACCATGAGCGTCTTCAAGGGGCTCGACGAAATCGTGCAGCGCGACTTCCCGCTCGGGAAGGCCACGACCATCGGCGTGGGCGGCAACGCGGAGTACTTCATCCGCCCCCGCACCGAGGACGAACTGCACGAGGTCCTGGTCCGCGCCGAGAAGGCCGGCGTGGTCGTCCGGGCGCTGGGCCGCGGCTCGAACCTCCTGGTGCGCGACGAGGGCGCCGCCGGGGCGGTCATCCAACTCGACCCGGCCGGCTTCGGCCGGATCACCGTCGAGGAAGACCTCGTGCGGGCCGGCGCGGCCGCGCCCCGGGCCAAGGTGGTCGCCGAGGCCGCCCGCAGCGGCCTGGCGGGCGCCGAGTGCCTCGTCGGCATCCCGGGCAGCGTCGGCGGCGCCGTCCGCATGAACGCCGGCGGGACGCATGGCGACATCGGCCAGACCGCCGAGCGCGTCAAGGTCATGGATTCCCACGGCCAGACCTTTTACCGCGACCGCGAGGACCTCCTCTTCGGATACCGATCGAGCAACATCACCGCTCGGTTCATCCTGGAGGCCGAACTGCGGCTCATGCCCGATACGCCTCGCGCCATCGCCGCCCGCATGAAACGCATCTGGATCGCCAAGAAGAACTCGCAGCCGATGAACGCCGCCAGCGCGGGTTGCGTCTTCAGGAACCCGCGGGGCCTGTCGGCCGGCATGATGATCGACCAGTGCGGCCTGAAGGGCACGAGCGTCGGCGGGGCGGTCGTCTCGCGCAAGCACGCCAACTACATCGTCATCAGGGAGAAGGCCGACGCCAAGGCCGCCGACGTCCTGGCCCTCATCGAACTGGTGCGCAACGCCGTCAAGGAACGCTTCGGCGTTTCCCTGGAACTGGAGATTGAGATCTGGCCATGAAAGTTCCCCTTTCAGATGCGGAGCCCGACACGGCCGTGCGGCCCGGGACGCTTACCATCGGCGTCCTGATGGGCGGCTGCTCGCGCGAACGCGAGGTCAGCCTCCAGAGCGGCCGCGCCGTGACTCGGGGGCTGCAATCCCTCGGCCACGATGTTCGCCCGACCGACGTGAAGCCGGGCGCCGTCACCGCGGACCTCCTGGCGGGCCTCGACGTGGCGTTTCTGGCGCTTCACGGCGAGTGGGGCGAGGACGGCGGCATCCAACAGCAACTGGAGGACCTCGGCGTCTGCTATACGTTCAGCGGCCCCGAGGCCAGCCGCCTGGCGATGGACAAGGTCCGGGCCAAGGAGCGGTTCTCCGACGACGGCATTCCGACGCCCGCCTTCCGCGTGGCCGCCCCCGACGACCTGGCCATGCTGGAGGAGGCGCTTGATCGCCTCGGGCCGCAACTGGTCGTCAAGCCCGTGGCCGACGGTTCCAGCATCGACATCGGCATGGCCGACTCGCGGGCGTCGCTGCGCCGCGCGGCCCGCAAGGTCTGGGCGCGGGGCGAGCCGGCCCTGGTCGAGCGCCGCATCCTGGGCCGCGAGTTCACCGTGGGCATCCTCGGAGAGATGGCCCTGCCGCTCCTGGAGATCCGGACGCCCGGCGGATGGTACAACTATCACTATAAGTATAAGTCTAGCCGGACGCGGTACGTCTTCGAGCACGGCCTGCCGCCCGAGCGCGAGGCCCGCATCCTGGAAGTGGCCGTTGCGGCCCACCGCGCGCTCGACTGCCGCGACCTCTCGCGGGTCGACGTCATGCTGCCCGAGGAAGGCGAGCCGCAGGTCCTGGAGATCAACACGATCCCGGGCTTTACGAGCCACAGCCTTGTGCCGAAGGCGGCGGCCCGGGCGGGCCTCGTGTTCCCGAAGTTGTGCGAGCGCATCGTGGCGATGGCCCGCCGCAGGGCGCGACGCAAGGCTGGCCGCTAGTAGCTGGTCAGTTCTTAATCTGGGGGTGCCACGGCTGCGCCTTGTGCAGCCGTGGTCGTCGGCAGGGAAACACGGCTGCAAACTGCGCAGCCGTGGCACCCACATAATTTAAGTTGACGCACTACTAAGGCTCTGTTGAAGGTGAAAGGTTGGCCGGGTGGTAGGGTCGCAGGCTGCCCGCCGCGGCGGGCGCCGTTGTGTGGCGGCCATGCCGGCCGGTCCAGGAGGTTGCCGTGAGTAAAGCGGCGAAAGAAAATGGCGAGGCCGCGAAAGCCGGGAAGTCCTCCGTCTGGCGGCTCATGAAGGGGGCGCTGGTGGCCCTCGTTACCGCCGCCGTCGGCTGCGGCCTCCTCTATACTCTCGACATATTCCACGAGGACGTCCGTTCGGCCCCCGGCTACGTGATGACCAGCGAGAGCCTGCGCCTCGTGAAGTACCCGCGATGGATGACGCCCGCGATCCTCGCGGAACTCGACGTGAGCCTGCTGGACCCCGCGTTTCCGCAGCGGTTCAGCCTGCTGGACGAAGACGTGTGCGGCAAGATCGCGGCGGCCTACGAAAAGTGCCCGTGGATCGAGAAGGTCGAGCGGATCGTCAAACACGACCCGCGGGTCGATCCGAACCGCCCGCCCCTGGAAGTGACCCTGAGGTTCCGCCGGCCGCTGGCGTTCATTCAGGAGCGCGACGGGTTCGTCCTGATTGATGAGCACGGCATGCGGCTGCCGGGCGTGTACGCCGAGCCGCGCCTCGGGGCCGAGAAGTTCCTGGTCGTCACGGGCATCGCCTCGTCGCCGCCCGAGCCCGGCCAGGAGTGGAAGGAGGCGGTCGTGCAGGCGGCCCTCCAGGTGGCCTCGGCCTTGGAGGATAGGCGCGAAACCTTCCGCCTGGCGACGATCGACATGTCGAACTTCGGCGGTTGCCGCGACCCGCGCGACACCGAGATCGCCGTCTGGACCGCCAGCGACACCCGCATCAAGTGGGGCAGGGCGCCCTCGGCCCAGGCCGTCATCCTCCAGGAAAAGACGCCGGACGAAAAGGTCGCCTATCTCGACTACGTCTACAAGACCCTGAAAGGCCAGGTGGACGGCCAACTCTCGTATATTGATATCCCGAATGAGGCCATCCGCCGCCGCACCGCCACGACCGACGTGGCCACGACCCGCGTCCGGAGTTAGCCTCTGTGCGGAGTCAGCCTTTTTGAGGATGGGGTTAATTACCGTGGGTGGCATGGTCACGCTGTTGCGTGACCATGCGCCGCATATGGCGCCTGACCCGTCACCGCGGCATGGTCACGCAACAGCGTGACCATGCCACCCGGCGCTCGGCGCCAGACGCGTCCGGAGTTAAGGATGACAGCCGGCCCCGCCGCTCCCGCCCCGCCGCCCGCCGCTTCCGGGGTTCTCCTGCCGCTGGCGTGGTGCGTGTGGCTCCTGGCGTTCCTCGTTCCCTCGCTCCTCGTTGCGCCGCACCTGGAAACGCTTCGTCCCTGGCTGACCGCCGACACGGCGCCCGCGGCCGTCGTGGCGGCAGCGGCGTTCTTTCTGACCGCGATCTGGCCGTTCTGGCCGGCGCTGGCTGCGCCCGTGACAGGCATCCGGGGGCGGGCGGCCGCGCGATGGTTCCTCATGTCGCTCGTAGAGGTCGCCATGCTGCTGGCGCTGGCGGCGCCGTTCGTCGTGGTCGCGTGGTCGGTGGCCGGCAAGACGCTTGACCCCGCGTGGTTGCTGTTGGTCATCGCACCGGTTGCGGCCATTGGTCTGACCTTTCGCCTGGTCATGGCCGCGCTGGCCGGGCGCGGCGTCCGGTGGCTCATGCTGGCCGCGACGCTCTTTGCCTGCGGCTCGCTGCCGGCGGCCTACGCGTTCTCTGAGGTTTTCGGGGCCGGTGCGAGTGTCCCTGCGAATAGTTGGGCTGGCATGTGCCTCGTGGCCGGCATCGTGCAATCCGTGACGAATGGGCGGGAGGCGGCCTCATGGAATGACGTGACAGGAATAATTGCCGCTTGCCTGTGGCTGCCGATGGTGTGGGGAGGGCTTCTGCTCGCCAACCTTTCATTTCGGCTTCATCGCGAGCGCAAGAGACGCGAAGAAACGTAGGCCGGGGCAAGTACGTATTTAGATTAGCGGCTGTTTCAGAACCGGCTTTCAGCGCATGATCGCGCGGTGGGCAGTCTTGCCCGCCGCGCAAAGACTGGTTTGTATGCGCGGTGGGCAAGACTGCCCACCGCGCGACACACGGTTCTGAATGTTGTTCGCCCGATGGAACTCCGGCTTTGGCCTTGGCCTCCGCGGCGGCCTTGCGTTCCTCGGGCGGGCGGGTTTTCCAGCGCCGGTGGACCCACAGGTACTGCTCGGGGGCCATGCGGACCGTTTTCTCGATGCCCGCCGTGTAGCGCTGCGTGATGGCCGTGGCCGCGTCCAGGTCCTTGGGGTAATCGGCGGGGTCGATGCGGTCGACCATCACGAGTTTGTATCGGAAGCCCGGTCCCGTGCGGTACGCGCCGCCGACGAAGATCGGGATGTTCTCCTCCATCGCCAGGTACGCGATGCTCTTGTAGGCGGATGCCTTGCGTCCGAAGAAGTCGACGAAGAAGCCGCGGCGTCCGGCGTCCTGGTCGGCGATGAACGCCACGGGCCGGCCGCGGCGCATGTCCGCCATCGCCTCCTCGGTCATCCCTTCCTTGAAGAGGATCTTCTGGCCGGTGCGCTCGCGCAGGCGCAGGATGTAGTCGTTCAGGTACGGGTTGTCGAGCGGCCGCGCGACCGACGTGGCCGGAAAGCCCATGGCGGCCATCGCGTAGCCTACCATCTCCCAGTTGCCGAAGTGGCCGGTCACCAGGATCGCCGGGCCTCCGGAGGCGACGTACTGAAAGGAGGGAAGGCAGGTTGAGATGTCGATGTGTTCCAGGAACCTGTTGAACTGCATGAGGCGGGGCATGCAGAGCACCTCGGCCCCGATCATGATGAGGTGCTCGCAGGACCGGCGGGCCATGCGGCGGATGCGCTCCTCGCCGGCGCCGGGAAAACTCGCCCGCAGGTTCTCCAGGGCCCGCTCGCGGTGTTTGCGGTCCGCGAGGTACAGAAGGTCCCCGGCCAGGCGGGCCGTCACGAGGTTGACCTCGATCGGAAAACACTGAAGCAGCATCTCCACGACGCGCAGCGCCACGTACTGGAGCCGCCAGACAAGTTTCTGGAGCCAATCTTTCATGGTTTCGTATGCCTTCGCGCGGCGGGTCAGGGTACGTGTTTAGCGCCAGCACCGCTATGTGGCACGGCTGGCTTGCCCAGCCGTGGCGGAAGGCCCGCGACGTTCCCCACGGCTGGACAAGCCAGCCGTGCCACATCCGCTATTGCAGTGCGCGCCACACGCTAACACATACGGGTCAGGAGACCCGCCGCACAAGTGCGATGTTATTCGCGACCGAGATTGTAAGGCCCCCGGGGCCGACTTTCAAGGACGCCTCGCCGGTGTCAACGCAAAGTAGAAACGTCCGGTTTTCCGCAAAGTAGAACTGTCCTCTTTTCGAAGCCTTGGCGCCAGGGGTGATCAGCGGCGGGGCGGCGGGGGGCCGCGGCCGAAGAGTCCCTGGGTAACTCGTAGGACGCGGAC
>JAPLMO010000018.1 GCA_026386995.1 Planctomycetota bacterium
GGGTCAAACTGCACGAATCGGTCGTCAAGCAGGCGGTCGACGCGGCCCCCGCCTACATCACCATAGACGCCCTCCCGAAGGACCGTCTGACCGGCAAGGTCACCAAGATCGCCATCATGCCCGACCGCAGCCAGTGGTGGCTGAACCCGGGCCTGAAGACCTACCTCACGGAGATGACGCTCGACCAGACGCCCGAGGGCCTGAAGCCCGGCATGAGCGCCCAGGTGGAAGTCCTGGTCGATACGCGCAACGACGTCCTCCAGGTGCCGGTGTCGGCGGTGTTCGTGGACCAGGGATTCCAGGTGCTGTACGTCAAGACGCCGACGGGCGTCGAGACCCGCCGCATCGAGGTGGGCCTCTCGAACGAACGCATGGTCGAGATAGTTAAGGGCCTTACGGAGGGCGAAGAGGTGTACCTCTTCAAGCCCCCTGGAGCCGAGGAATTGAAGGTCTCGGACGAGGAAAAGAAGGCCAACGAAGAGGCCGACTGGAAGAAGGCATCGGAGAACGCCGCACGCATCGAACCGCCCGCCGTGGAATCGCCCGACGAGCCGCCCAACAGCAAAGACCGGTCCAGCGGCAAAGGCGGCAGGCCCCCTGCCGGCGATGGCGAACGCGGCGGTGATCGCGGCGACCGGCCACGCACGCCCAAGGCCGAGAAGCCTGTGGCCTCCCCTGCCTCGCCTGCCTCTGCGGCCCCTGTCGAGAAAGGCAAGCGGGCATGAGCCTGGCGCAACTCGTCAACCTTCGCAAGGTGTACCAGATGGCGGCCGGCGTCGAGGTTGTTGCCCTGCGCGACGTCAGCCTCACCATCAAGGAAGGCGAGTACCTGGCCATCATGGGTCCCTCGGGCTCCGGCAAGAGCACGCTGCTGAACCTCATCGGGTGCCTCGACCGGCCCTCGAGCGGCCATTACATCCTGGGCGGCGAAGACGTCTCGGGCCTGTCGGACTCGGAACTCAGCGCGGTGCGGGGCCGCCGGATCGGCTTCGTCTTCCAGTCGTTCAACCTGATTCCGCAACTGACGGCCCTCGACAACATCGAGGTGCCGCTCTTCTACCAGCAGGTCCCGCGGCGCGAGCGCCGCCGCCGGAGCGAGGAACTGGCCGAGCGGGTCGGCCTCGGCCCACGCGCACGCCATAAGCCGATGGAACTCTCGGGCGGCGAGCAGCAACGCGTTGCCATCGCGCGGGCCCTGGCCAACGATCCCCTGATCATCCTTGCCGACGAACCCACCGGAAACCTCGACTCGCGGACCGGCCAGGAGATCCTCGCCATCTTCGACGACCTGTCGTCCCGCGGGCGAACGCTGATCATCGTAACGCACGACGAGTCCGTCGGCCGCCGCACGCACAGCATCGTCCGCGTCGCCGACGGATTGGTCGTCAGCCAAACGAAGAATTGACATGACATCCCAAGCAAACAAAGCGGGATTCGGGATTCGGGATTCGGACCCAGGCGCAAGTGAGGGCCGGTCGCCGACCCGCGGGTCTATTCCCGATTTCCGATTCCCGAATCCCGGTTCCCGTCGTTGAAAGATGTTGGTGCCTCTGATGCTGTCTATGAAGACAACCGAAACGCTTCGCCTGGGCATCGAGAGCCTCATGCTCCACCCGGCACGGAGCGTTCTGACGATGCTGGGCATCCTCTTCGGCGTCTGCGCCGTCATCGCAACACTGGCGGTCGTCGAAGGCATCAGCCACAAGATGCAGGAAGAGGTCCTGAAGATGGGGGCCACCAACATCATCGTCCATGCCGTCAGGCCCCCCGAGAGCCAGACGACCACCAGTTCCGCCGGCGGCGACGCCCTCGCCTACGGCCTGACGTACGAGGATGCCGAACGCATCCAGTCGAGCATCCAGGGGGCCGACGTCATCGTCCCGACCCGCAAGATTCCCACCATGGCCCGCTGCCTTACGCGGCGCACCCGCGTCGACGTCCTGGGCACAGTGCCGTGGTACAGCACCACGTACGGCATCCAGGTAGCCAGCGGGCGGTGGCTCACGGCCATGGACCTCCGCAAGGCCGACAACGTGTGCGTCCTTGGCGCCTCGGCCGCCGAGACCTTGCTGCCGCGCGATGAGCCCGTCGGCAAGTCCCTCTGGCTCGGCGAGTATGCATACCGCATTGTGGGCGTGCTGAAGCCGCGCGGCATGGGCGCCGCGGGCAAAGGCGGCAATGCGGAGGATTACGATAAGGCGGTCTACATTCCGCTGACCGCCGCCAGCCGACGCTGGGGACAGGTCCTGACGGACCGCAGCGCCGGCGGCCACACCCACGAAATGTGCGAACTGCACGAGATCACCGTCAAACTGGCCACGGCCGAGCAGGTGCACTCGGCGGAACGCATCATCACGCACCTCCTGGAGAAGTTTCACACGACCACCGGCAAGGACTGGGACGTCCTCGTGCCGCTGGAACGCCTGGAGGCCCTGGAGCGCACGAAGTGGCTCTTCGTGGTCCTCGGGGCGTCGATTGCGGCCATCAGCCTGCTGGTGGGCGGCATCGGCATCATGAACATCATGCTTGCGAGCGTCACGGAGCGCACGCGCGAGATCGGCATCCGCCGCGCCATGGGCGCCAAACGCAAAGACATCGTCCAGCAGTTCCTCGTGGAGACGGTCGTCCTGTCGTCGCTCGGCGGGGCCATCGGCGTGCCCGTCGGGGCGGCGCTGGCCACGATCATCCCGTGGGGCCTGACGAAAGCGGCCACGAGCCTCGGCGTGGGCGGCGAGGCGGCCCTGTCGAGCCTCTCGCAGACGATCATTACGCCCGGCGCCGTCATCCTCGCGCTCGGGACAAGCGTCCTGGTGGGCGTCGCCAGCGGCGTCTACCCCGCCTACCGCGCCTCGCAGATGGACCCCATCCGGGCGCTAAGGCACGAGTAGTCCTACAGCACCACTTAATCTTTTGTGCGCTGGCTAAGGCTTGCATTGATTCCCGTCACCCGATAGCATGACGGCACAAAAGTGATTCCCGCCCAGGTGTCGATCCGAAAACTAGCGGGACTCTCAGAATCAAAGGGGGCGAAATATGCCTGCACATCGAATTCTATTCGCCGTCGTTGGCCTGGGCCTGGTCGGGATGCTGCCGGTTCTGGTTGCGGCCCAAACGCAACCCGGCGCGGATGCTGCAAAAGCGGGCCTTTCGCCGAAGACCCTGCTTGACGAGATTGTGGGGAACGCCGGCGTGGATGCTGGGAAAGCGGCCCTCTCGGCCGAGCAGGTCTTCAGCCGGGTATCCCCGGCCGTGGTTCGCGTCGTCGTGCGGGACCGGGACTTCAAGGAGATCGGCTTCGGGTCCGGCTTCTTCGTGGCGGCAGAAGGGCTGCTGGTAACGAATCACCACGTCGTCCGGGGCGCGGTGTTCGCGACCGCCCTTCGCGCCGATGGCAGCACACTGTTCGTGGACGGCGTCCTGGCGCTCGACGAGGGCCGAGACCTGGCCGTCCTGAAAGTCAACGGTACGGGCCTGCCATGCCTGGAGGTGGCCCCCGCCGATGCCCCGCCGCCCGTCGGAACCCAAGTCTATGCCGTCGGCAATCCTTTGGGCCAGACGAACACTTTTTCGAATGGCATGGTCAGCGGCATCCGCAAGGAGGGCGGCGAAGTCCGCGAAATTCAGACGAACGCGGCCATCAGCCCCGGCTCAAGCGGCGGACCGCTAGTCGATGCGCAAGGGCGGGTCGTCGGCGTGATCAAGTACTACATGGTCGATGGGCAGGCCCTGAACTTCGCGGTTCCTGCTGCCGCCGTGCGGGCGCTCCAGGTGAAGGCGGCCACAGCCAAACCGGCCCCGCTGGCAAGCGCCGGAGGAAAGCCCCTCGACGCAAAGGCTACGCGGGAACTGGACGCGGCGTGGGCGGCCATGGACAAGAAGCGATGGAGCGATGCCGCCGGAATCCTCACGGGCCTTCGCAGCCGGCAACCGGACAACCCGTTCGTCTGGTACACCCTCGGATATCTCCACATGGAACTCAGGAATCTCGAACTGGCGGTTGAGGCATTCAAGACGGCCATCCTTCTGAAACCTGACTTTGTCGAGGCGTACGGCAATCTGGGTTGGTGCTATGCCGCGATGGGCAATTATGCCGACGCGGTCGTGCCTTATAAGATGGTAATTCAACTGAAATCAGATGACGCCAAGGCATACCGCGGACTGGCTGGTGCGTACCGCGGAACGGGGCGCTACAGCCAGGCGCTCGACGCACTACGCACGGCCATCCGTCTCGAACCCCGCAATGCCTATAATTATACTGACCTAGCCGAGACCTACATAGGGTTAAACCAGTACGATGATGCAGCACGGAGCTTCAAGATAGCCGCCGACTTGGATCCTAAAAACCTCACGTTTGTAGGCTTTCTTGTTACCGTGGGGTTCCTCTCGGACCGCCCTCCTGTGCAGCTTGAGTTTTGCAAGGCAGTGATCCGCATCATGCCGGACTTCGCCGAGGCGTACTGCTTTCTCGGTCTGACCTACGACGACATGGGCCGCTGGGCGGAGGCGATCGAGGCCAGCAAGACGGCCATCCGCCTGAAACCGGACCTCGCCACGGCGTACCGCATTCTCGGCTTGGTCTACTGCAAGATGGGCAACCGCGCCGAGGCCCTTCGCGCCTACCAAACCCTGCAACGACTGGATCCGGCCGGGGCGGAGATACTCCGGGTTTCGATTGAGCGGCTGCCGGAATCGACAAAGCAGAGTCCAGACCGCCTGCCCCACGCTATACCCCGACTAGCGCCACGGTAGGCAGGGGCGGCCGCGTACGCGGGCGGGCCTCGTGGCGAGGGTCAAGACCGGCCGGTGCATGCCGCGCCTGTTCACGGAAGGACTTCGGTCAACGCAAACCAGCGCGCTAAAAAAGGGGCCGCCCCCGGCGCTGTTGCGCAATGATACACCCTAAAAAGGGGAAGCCCGCCGACGCCCCCTGCGTGCCCTCCATGCCACCACAGTATCGTTAAATGTACCTGCGTGCCGTGCAATCATCCACGGTATTTGACCGACTACTCGCTCGCAAAACCCCCCGAACTGAGTTTTACAGAAAAAATCTTTCCTTAACCACGGGAACACTACTTTCGCATAACCCCTGCATTAACAAACACTTACAGCACTCGCCGACCTTGCCACCGCCAACCCCGCGCCGATCGCGCAAAAAGGGGTTATGTCTTTTCCGATGGCGCAACCGACATATACAGTGTCGGGTACACAAGGAATGGTTGACGTTCAAGGAGTCAATTATGGAAAGCGATGCAGTGGTAAAGACTGCCGAGATTGCACGGCTGCTTGGCGTTTCCACCTGGACAATCCGGGCCTGGGTCAAGGCGGGGCGCCTCCCCGTCGGGACCGCAGAGAAAGGCAGGAAGAACCATGTCTGATAGCCGCGCCGCCCCGAAGAACTCCCTTGAAACACTGAACCGGCTGCGCGAACTGCGCGAGGCTACGCAGCGCGTATGCGATATGCCGCCGCCCGCCTCGCCCCAGATGGAGACGGCCAACCAGAAAGTCGCGTTGGATGCCCTTGACCTTCATGCCGCGAATCTCAAATTTCTGAGATACTGCCGCGTGGACTACGGTGACAACCGAGATACGGACCCCGTATTCGGAGCCATTGAACAATGGGCAAGGCTTGCCCCGGCCGAGAAAGCCAATCACTGGACGTACTACGCATCTTACCTAGAGGAACATGGCAGCACGGGGTTTTATGGGTTCCTTTCCTGGGGCGTTCAATTGGACGACTGGATAGGGCAATGTGCGGGAGAGAAAGCTGACCCAGCCGCCGCAATCGCGAAAACACGAGCAAGAGCGCCGCGTGCTGGCAAAGAGCGAGGCTTGGTGTTTATCTGTTACTGCCACAAGGACAAGAAGTGGCTCGATGAAATGCGCATAATGCTGGCCCCGGTAATCAGGCGCAATGTGCTGCGAGTTTGGGACGACCGGAAGATAAAACCCGGCAAAAAATGGCGTCGCGAAATCGCCAAGGCACTGCGTAAGACCAAGGTCGGGGTTCTCCTGGTTACCAAGAACTTCCTTGAATCCAAGTTCATAAACGAGGTGGAACTCAAGTACCTTTTGGAAAACGCACAGACCAATCATATCAAACTGCTGCCGGTGTATGTGGGACACTGTATGTGGGAAAAGAGTCCGCTGGGAGAACTGCAATTCGCAAATGGCACAGCGACGCCCCTGGCAAAATACCGCGGTGCGAACCACGACATGCATCTCAAGGAGGTGTGCGAGAAGATCCAAGCGGCGTATAACGAGCGTCCACATCCGAACGGGTGAATCTCGAAAGACGCAGGGCAGCCACACAGGGCTGCCCCTACGATTGACAACGGCTTTGGCGCGGGCCGGAGCGCCGGGCGCGTGCTTGCGGCCTGCGGCTTACTTGACGATGAGCACCGGGCAGGCGGCGCGGTCGATGACTTGTTGGCGCTGGCGGGCCAGGAGGTCGCGGCTGATGCGGCTGGAGTGAAACCCGCCGAGGCATATCAGGTCCACGCCGCGCTCGTGAACTTCCTTCGGCACGATCTCCCCGACGTTGCCCGTGACGAGGACTTCCTCGACCGTGAGGTGGTGTTCCTGGGCCCGCTGGAGGACGACGTCCAGGTGCCGCTTGGCGCTGGATTCCAGTTCATTCTCGAACTCCGAGAGTTCCACGTCGACCAGGATCTTGGCGCTCAAGAGGTGGTGCAGCGTGTCGCGGTCGATGACGGCCATGGCCGTCAGGCGGGCACCGAGCGAATGGGCCAGGTCGATCGCGCGGTCGGCGGCGTGGAACGACGACTCCGTGCCGTCGACCAGCACGAGGATGTGGTTGACGAGGAACGACTTACCCATGTCCGGCGCTCCCTTCGACCGCGCGGACCATGCGGTCTTTGATCATCTTCAGGATGATGAAGGACTCTCGCTCGCGCTCCTCCAGGCTCGAGAGGATGTAACCGATCGTCTCGCTGTAGTTGGGGATAAATATCTTCGAGAGGGCGTTGCAGCGGCGCTGGGTCTTGCGAAGTTCCCGGGCGAGCCTCAGGACGGCGTTCTCCAGTTCCGCGAGTTCCCCCAGGAGGGTCAGGATCTCGGTGAACCGGCGCATCGCCTCGTCCGTCCGGGCCGACGTGCCGCCCACGCCGAACTGGGCGCCCGGCGGCTCGGCCTGGACCGTCACCTTCGGGATGCGGATGCCCATCAGGCCCTGGTCGGAAAGGGTGAGTTTGTACTTGGCCGAGACGGCCATCGCGGCCCGGTCGACGCCGTCGGAGCCGATGTCCAGGAGCGATTCCCTCAGGACCGCGAACGCCGCGGCCATCGTCTGGGAGATGCGGCGCTCGGCGTCGCGTGCGCGGCCCAGGCGGCTCATCAGTTCGAAGATCAGGATCTGGCGCTTCTGCTCCAGGAGGTCGTAGCCCTCGCGCGCAAACGCCAGTTGGCGCCGTAGCGTCAGGTAACTCGACTTGGTCGGAGCAACGTTCAGTTTCGCCATAGTAGTGCGTCAACTCCAACTAAGTGGGTGCCACGGCTGCGCAGTTTGCAGCCGTGCGTCCCCGCCGACAACCACGGCTGCACAAGGCGCAGCCGTGGCACCCACAGATCCAGTCCTGACAGGCCAATAGGGCACTATTCGCACATCCACCCGGAGCCCGGTCATTCCTTGGCGGCCGATTCCTCGGCCTCCTCGGCAACGTTCTCGCGGTAATGCTCGGCCAGGAGTTCGTCGGTCAGGCGGTGCAGTTCGTCGCGCGGCAGGAGCGAAACGATGTCCCAGCCGGTCTCCAGGGTCTGCTCGATGCTGCGATTTTCGTACTCGCCCTGGGCAAGGAACCGCCGCTCGAACGCCTCGCCGAACTTCAGGTACTGCTTGTCCAGGAGGCCCAGTTCCTCCTCGCCGATCACGTCGGCCAGGCCGCGCACCCGCTTCACGTGGGCATACCCCGCGAACAACTGGCTCGCCAGGGCCGGGTGATCGTCCCGCGTATAGCCCTTGCCGACGCCGTCCTTCATCAGG
>JAPLMO010000479.1 GCA_026386995.1 Planctomycetota bacterium
CAGCAGTTGGGCCTGAGGCGCCGGTTCTAAAAACCGGCGTACCCAAGCACAAACGGCCCCGCGGGTCGATGGCAGTTACATGAAAGACCGCAATGGCAAGAAATCGGAATCGTATATGCTACTTCCGCCGCCGCCGCGCCAACAGCACCGCACCCCCTGTGGCCAGAAAACCCGGCGTCGCCGGTTCGGGGGCAACCGTAAACTCAGTGATGTAGCCACTCGCCGGCGCGCCCCCGAACGTGGCTGTCTCGGGCACCACCGACCAGTCCACCAGTACCGGGTCGAGTGGCGAGCAAGAGTTGCCGTTGTGATAACGGCTGCCGCGCGGGTCCTAACGCCAGTACTGATACGTCGCACCCGCGATAGCATCGCTAAAGTCCTTCGCGGCAAAGAACGCGGCCTTGTACTCGCCCAGCGCCGGATCGGCTGAGAGGAAGTAGACATCGATCACGGTGTCGGCCGTCAGGGCAGCCGGGGCTGCACCAGAGGCATCCGCAAACGGCGACTGGGCATCGGTCAGGCACACCAGGTCGTTGACGCTGTTGTATGGGCTCGCGTAGTCCGGGCTAGCCGCGCCAATCTCGAACGAGAATGTCCGCGGGGCCTGTGCGTTTAGAATCTAGGCCATGCCCTGGATGGTCGATGGCACCCCCGGGGCTCAGCACGCTGCCAGCACCGCGGCAACGCGTGGCCGACATGGCCCGGCGCACCCTGGCGATACGTGGGAAGACGTGACGCCCTGCTCCAAGTCAGAGCAGTCGGACTCATAAGGGTGGCTCACAGCGTTTTAGCTTTGCGTATGTGCTCGCCGGTTCTCCTGAGCCGCCGCGCAACATGCCAGTGTCCGCCTGCAATCCTAGGCCGCTCGAAAGTCCGCCGTCCCCTCAGGCAATCAGTTGGACAGGCTCAGGCTCCGCGCCCCTGAAAGACGAAGCACACCGTCCGTCGCCGCCGCAAGGCCGTCGGCGTTCAGCGGGCGCACCGCCAGCACCGCCGCCTCGCGCAGCACGTCGGGAACCGGCTCCGTCTCCGCTGCCGCCGGTTGCCCGGCAACCAACGCCTCAACGCCGCCCGAGGCCAGCAGCAGCGAGACTAGCGCCGAACTCGCAGACGCGGCCGACGCCTGCCCCGCAGCCAACTCGCTTATCCCGCCCGTCAACTGACCGGCTGTCATACCGTAATTGTTGGCTTGAAGCCCGACGTCGTCATCGCTGACGATCCCGTCGTAGTCGTAGACGTCGCCATTGGCCCAACTCTGGTCGGTAAAGCCGTAATTGTTCGACAGGATGGAGATGTCGCTGTCGTCGACGATGCCGTCGAGGTTCACGTCGCCGATGAGCGTGTACCGCACGAGGACGGTCGTGCTATCGGCGCCCGCGTAGTCGCCGAACGGGGTGCCGGAGTCGAACCACACGGCCGATTCGCCGTTCTCGGCGTAACCGATGCCGTTGGTGGTCGAGCCGCCGGCCAGGAGCGCCGAGGTGATGCCAAGGCCGCTCCAATTGCCGCCGTTATAGCCCGCCACGATCCACGCAGCCACGTCGCCGATGGGACTCGTCGTGTCGTAGTTGACGGCCAAGAAGCCGTCACCCAAATCCAACGCGGCGGTGGGCGATGTGCCGCCGGGCAGCAGAATACCGCCCGCCCCCACGGCTAGGGTATAGCCGTTCACGCCTATCGTCCACCCCGCCGAGCGGATGTCAATGCCTTTGACCGTCTGGTTCTGCCCGAGAACAGGCTGGCGGGTCACGGTGCCATCGAACACGGAAACCGTGTCCGGCCCCGGAACGAATCCCAACGCCCAGTTGGCGGGGTTGTCCCAGCCGTCATCGGCACCACCCGTCCACTGCTCCGACGTCACCATGCTGACTGTGATCGCAAAGACTTCGTCGTAGGTCAACGCCGGACTGCCCGCATCTGTAGCCCGAACTTTGATGTCATAGTTGTTCTTGGTCTCGTAGTCAAACACCGCAGCGGTCTTCAACTGCTTGGTCGCCGGATCGATGCTGAACTGGGCATTGTCACCATAGCCGGGCTCCAAGGTGAAGACCAGCGTCTCGCTATGGCCGGGGTCCGGGTCCGTGCCCGACAACACGCCAACCACCGTCCCCACCGGCTGGTTCTCGGCCACGCTGGTTCCGGAGAGGGTGATATCCGTTGGGGCGAAAGAAGCCTGCCAACGGAAGAAGGGGAAACTCGAGCCGTCGTACATATCCCACACGGCGCTAAAGTCCCAGGGATTGAATGTGTTGAGGGCGGTATTAGTATATACGCCGTGGCTCGGATCGGTAAAGGCGTTCCGGTCGGCTTCGTTGTAAGTGACGAACCCATAAAGATGTGGTGGTTGTGTCGCTCCCATCCACACGCCGCAGTTCGAAATTGTTCCTATAAATCCATCATGCCTTACATAGTATTTTTGTACAAATCCTGAAATAGGGCTATTGGAGCGAAGAATCGTAGAAACAACGCCTATGTTGTAGGAGTTGTAGATATTGCCCAAGTAAGAATACCCAACCAAGCCACCTACTTGGTAATCGCTGGAAACTTTCCCTGCGTTATAAGAGTTCTTGATGGCGCCCTGCTGCTGCCACCCTACCAATCCTCCGGCAAGACCATTATTGACGACGGTCCCGACCTGAGAAACGCTCCCGGTGTTATAGCAGTTGGAGATTATGTTGTAATTCCACACAGTCAGCCCTGCTGCAAACCCACCGTTATTCATGCCCTCGCCAGGCCCCCCGGCGGAAACACTCCCTGCGTTATAAGAGTTGGAGATGGGGCCGTAATTAAAACTTCCGACCAATCCTCCGGCGCCGGCCATGTTAAAGTTCGCGAAAATATTCCCGGTGTTATAGCAGTCGGAGATGGGGCCGTAATTATCACTTCCGACCAATCCTCCCGCTACACCGCTGCCGGAGATATTCCCGCTGTTATAGCAATTGGAGATATTGCTGGAGGAGTAAGTCCTCCCGGCCAATCCTCCTACACGATAACCGGAAATATTCCCGATGTTATAGCAATTGGAGATGGTGCCCTGATTCCGCCCGGCCAACCCTCCTGAATAACTCGCTGAGGAGACACTCCCTGTGTTGTAGCAGTTGGAGATGATGCCTTTATTCCAACCGGCAATGCTTCCTGTGTAATTGTCGGCGCCTGCTATGTAACTGGGGCCGGTGATGGAGCAGTTGACCATGCCGAGATTTGTAATGGTGTTCATGTTGTAACCAAAGAGGCCTACATTGGTCTGAGATAGGTCAGTAATATTAATGAAGAGGTTCGAGATGGTGCGGCCGTCTCCGTCTACTGAGTGATAGAACATGCTGTCTGTCGTACCTCCGATGGGAGAAAATCCTTCCCGCCCGGTGCCCTGGCGCCAATTTATGGTGACTGAGGCGTCGATATTATTGTTCAGCTTGTAGTACAAAGCGGCTCCATCTCTCAGGCACTGCAGGCCATAAACATCATATATCAAGAATGGGTTATTGACATCGCCGTTGCCGGTGAACCGACCAAACATCCCGGCTCCGGGGGCTGAAACAGAAAAACTATTGCCTACAGAGAATGGAAAATTCGGCGGGGAGACAAATTGTCCTGAAGACTGTGAATAGTCCCCTGTTATAGTGAGAGAACGCTCCTGAGAGATCCTGCCCGCGTAACCATTAATGGTAATGGACGCGATAGTGCCTTCGAAACCGGCGTCAATATGCGACTCTTTGACGCTTGTGCCGTCAAAGATGACCGAATCTGCCGGTTGAGGCACTGCGCCGGTATTCCAGTTGGCCACATCGGACCAATTGGGAGTATCGCCCGAACCAGTCCAATAAACAGAGTCGGCAAATAACGGATCCGCAGATCCTAAGATGGATACAAGCGATGCCACCGCCGCAACCGGCTGAGAGGGGTCGCGTATATCCAAGATATCGAGCGCGAGCCCTCGGCAGACGTAGGCGTAGTCGCCGACCACCACCGCGTTCGCAACGGCCCCCCCCCACTGGCTGAGCACTTCAACGGGAATGTCATCACCCGGAGCCGTGGCAGGCCATTGTGGGCTGGCCTCGCTCGCCGCGCCGCCCGTGCCGGCCAGGGGGACCTCGTCGGCCCACTGGCCCTGGTTCTCGACAAAGAGGGCGGGAGAAACGCTGAAGAGTTGAACGGCCTGCTCCGGCGATGCACCGTCAAGCAGCACCCTCGGCTCAAGCGCCTCAAGCATAGGACGGGCGACAATGCGTCGAGACTGTTCCCCCCACATATTACTCTCCTTCTTCAAGCGGCTCGAATGGGCAAACCGATGCACTGCCCCTCGGCACGGCGCTGCCATAGTATACACCATATTTTGCCCGAGGCAAACCAACCCAGCGGAATTTTCGTTGTTTTGCGTCCAAGATAATATTACTCTATAAACAATCGTGCGGCAGGGGCGGCTGCGAGGCTTCTGCCGCCAACTCGCCCCGGCCCCACAGCGTAGCCCACTCGCATGCCTTGCGTGCTGCTTCAGTGAACTGGCGAAGCATGTTCCTCTCCTCGGCGCCAGCCTGGCTGGACACCCCGTTCATCTTGATGTTGTCAGATCGGGGCGTTGGGTGGACAGGAAAACGGCGAAAACCGTCTTTTTCTGTTTTCCGGTCCGATTGGGCATCCCGGCTTAAGAACAGGGAGAGGGCTTTGCTTCCAATCAGGAAGGCGGGAAATCAACGCGGCGGCTGGCGGCCGGCATCCGCCTTGTCGGCGGTGTGGGCAGGCGGCGTAAACCAATCGGCAGGCAAGGGGGCTTCGCTCACGAGATCGAATGTGAGCCGGGACGGTTGCCGGCTGCCCTGCAACTTGGCCCGGTCAAAAACGATACGCTTCGGCATGGCCGTCCTCAAGTCGGCCCAGATCTCGATGGTTTCCGGCCCCTTTACCTCGCGTGAGTTGCGCCGGACCCGCACGTGCCGCAATACCTCGCCGCCCGACGGCAGCGGCGCCTCGTCGAACTGCTCTACGGTATAGTCCACCCGAATCTGCTGCAGCGTCCGGTGAAGATCGGAGAACGGCACATCCGCCATGATCGGGGGCATCGGGATTCCGCCGGCTCCGAGACCTTCCTTCGTTTCAGCCAGGACGCCGGCCCGGATTCGCCAACTCTGCCGGCCGTCGTAGCCATCGAAGGTGGATCCGCCCTTCGGATCGTCCCGGACCAGCAGGTACTGTTGGCTGTTACGCAGGTACAGCGTGGCATTGTCCAGACGGGGCCTTGGCGCCATCTCCGGCTTTGGGTCATCGGGGAACCGTCGCTCCGGGGGGGCAGGCAGGTCTTCCATCTGGATGCGGTACGTGCGATCTCCAGGGCGCCCCAGAGCGCCGAGAATATCGTTGAGCGAAGCCTGGGCCGGCGCCGGGCCATTGAGGATCGCGAAGAGGCCCACCCCGATCAGAACCGTTGCCGCCGCCGCCAATGCGCCCCGCCTGGCCCATGTACGCAGTCGCAGGGCGCGACCTGCCGGCCGGGCAGTTGAGTTTGGCGCTACCGCTTCGCGGATGGCCTGCACGGCTCGCTGGGTGCGCTCTTCCCGGTGCTCCGACGCCTGCGGGTCGTACGCGTGAAGCAAGAGGGCGTGGACCAGGCGTTCGTCCGCCTGCCGGCCGGGGCTCTCGTTCTGCAGATTGTCGTTTTCGTCGCCCATGGTTCTCAACCCCTTACGGCCAGCACGGATTTCCGCTGGAGGCACTCGGCCACTTGCAGGCGCCCCCGCTGGAGCCGCTTCTGGATCGCCTCTTTGGTCGTCGCCAGGTGCTGGGCGATCCACTCGGCCGTCTTGCACTGGCGGTAATGCAACTCAATCGGCTCCTGGTACATCGGTTCGAGACGCGCAAGGCAGTCCCTCAAGGCCGCGATCTTCTCGTCGAACGTGTCGCCCGGATGCCGGTCGATCTGCGCCATCCGCTGGTCGATGTAGTCGAGGACCTGTTCGGGCAAGGACGGAACCTCGCGGGCGACCTTGCGGTAGTGCACCAGGACGAGTTTCTTGGCAATCCCCCGCAGCCACGCGCCGAAAGGACGCGTGCGGTCATACTCGCCGATCTTCCGCCACGCGATCAGCATGGTCTCCTGAAACAGGTCGTCGGCTGCAGCCTTGTCTTCGACGCTGGCTCGCAGGAACGCGGTGAGAGAATCGGCGTTCTCTCGCACGAGAACCTCGAACAGCGCGAGCGGCTCAATCGGCCGCGGGTTCTGACGGGTCAGTGGCTCGGTGTCGTCGTCCATGCCCACACTCGCTCCTCTGCCCCTTATTGTCGGTTAGCCCTTCCATGCGGACAAGAAAATACGCGGCGGGCGATTTTCTTGTCCGCGAAGGGCGGACTTCGAGCAAGATGATACAGAAGGCGTCCGCTAAGGACCCCATTAGGAGTCAACCATGAAAACCCTGGCAATCGTGTGCGGCGGCGTGTTGTTTATAGTCGTCGCCCTGGCCGTCGTGGCAAGTGCCGCAATGAACTCGGAGGCCGCTGCGCCGGCGATGGCGACTATTCCCGCCGGCACCTTCGAGATGGGCGACCACCACGGGTTTGTGGACCCGAAGCACGGCGGCGACGAGACGCCGATCCATACGGTGCGGCTGGACGCGTTTTACATGGGCGTCTACGACGTTACCACGAGGCAGTATTGCGGGTTCCTCAACTCGGCGCTGGCGCAGAAGATGATCGAGGTGCGCCAAGGCGGCGTGTACCTCGTCGGCGGAAACGACCTTCTGTGCGAGACCCGCGCGATGTCGCCCTACAGCCGCATCGGATGGGATAGCAAGACGTTCACCGTGCTCGACAAGAAGGAGAATCACCCGGTGGTCTGCATCCGCTGGCCGGGTGCCGCGGTCTACTGTAACTGGCTGAGCGAACAGAAACAGTTGCCGCTCTGCTACAACACAGCCACGTGGGACTGCGATTTCAACAAGAGCGGTTTTCGTCTGCCGACCGAGGCGGAGTGGGAATACGCCGCGCGCGGCGGACAGCAGAAGCCTTATTGGAATTTCCCGTGGGCCAATGAGGCAGACCCGGCAAAAGCCAACTGGCCGGAATCGAAGAATCCGTTTCGCACCGGCCCGCTGCCGTGGACGACACCGGTCGGCTTTTTCGATGGCAAACTTCACCGCAAGGCCGATTTCGGCTGGCCCGGCGAGCAAGAAACCTTTCAGACCGCCAACGGCGCTAACGGCTACGGCCTCTACGACATGGCGGGCAACGTCTGGCAGTTCGTCAACGACTGGTACGGGCGCGATTACTACGCCTACAGCCCGGCCGAGAATCCGCCCGGGCCGGAGCGCGGCAGCATTATGCCCGACGGCAAACCTTACCGCGGCATGCGCGGCGGCAACTGGTACAACGGCGAGAACGGCCACAGCCGCGTGTCAAACCGCAACCCCTCCTACTGGCGCGGCCCGCAGGACCCGGATCATCCCTACTACCACATCGGATTCCGCGTGGTGCTGCCGGTGGGCGCCGAGAGCCGCCCGGTCATCAAACCAACGCCGGTGCAAAAAGTAGATCGCAGCGACACGACGCCCGGCGGTCGGCCTCCGAGAGATTCCAATCGTCCGCCGCGCCAGGATTCGCCGCCGCAGGGCCGTAGCGACTCCGGCGCGAGCGGGCAGAATCAGGGCGGCTCATTCGCCTTACGCAGTCCCGAGGTGGCGGCTGGCGGGACGCTGCCGGCGGAGTTCACCGGCGACGGCGCCGCGGCCACGCTGCCGCTGGCGTGGAGCGGCGCTCCGGAAGGAACCAAGAGTTTCGCGGTCATCATGCACCACGTGGCGCCCGACCAGACCAAGTGGTACTGGATCCTCTACAACATCCCTGCCAACGTCCAAAGCCTGGCCAAGAATGTGAAAGGGGTCGGGACGCTGGGCAATAACAGCGTCAATGAACGAACGGAGTATTCCCCGCCGCGCTCTAAGGGGCCCGGAGCCAAGACCTACATCTATACCGTTTACGCGCTGTCTGCGCCGCCGCAAATCACCGTTCCTCCAGAACGGGTCAACCGGGACGTTCTGCTCGCCGCCATGAAGGATCGTATCCTCGGCAGCGCGGAGTTGCAGGTGGTTTACTCGCGGCCGGAGGGAGCCACAAGCCAGGGCGATACTCGTGGTTCCGGCCAGCCGGCGCAACAAGGTGTAGACAGGGCAGCCGATCTTGCCATGGCCGCCAAAACCGACAACCGTCCACCTCGTCCCGACGGCCAGGGCCAGGGCGGAAACGAAGGTGGCGGCGGCGCGCGCCCGGCCATGGCGGAGAACAAGACACCGACTTCGCCCAACCCCGGGCAGACCGTCGGCCTGTTCCTCAACACGCCCGCGGCAGCGAGCGGCTACACGTTGTTCGCGCCGAAACACAACACCGTCATCTACCTGATGGACAATCAGGGCCGCGTCGTACACCAGTGGAAGAGCGCCTACGAGCCGGGCCAGTCAGTCTACCTCAAGCCCAACGGCAACCTGCTGCACTGCTGCTTCACGAAAAACCGCGGATTCACCAGCGGCGGCGAGGGCGGGCGTGTCGAGGAGTTCGACTGGGACGGCAATCTCGTCTGGGAGTTCGAGTATTCCAGCGACCAGCATCTCTCGCACCACGACATCGCGCCGCTGCCGAACGGCAATATCCTCTTGCTCGTCGTCGAGAAGAAGTCCTACGACGAGTGCCTCGCCGCCGGCTTCAACCCTCAGATGCTGCGCGACCGGCAACTGTTTCCGGATTCCATCATCGAGGTGCAACCGATCTATCCCAAGGGCGGCAAAATCGTCTGGGAATGGCGTGTGTGGGACCACCTCGTCCAGAATTCCGACCGCACGAAGGCCAACTACGGCGACGTGGCGGCCCATCCGGAGTTGATCGACGTCAACTGCAACGGACGGCCCGTCCCCGCCTTCTGGAACCACATGAACTCCATCGCCTACAACGCCAAACTCGACCAGATCGTGCTCAGTGTACGCGGCTGCAACGAGATATGGTTCCTCGACCACAGCACCACGACCCAGGAAGCCGCCGCCCACACCGGCGGTAAGCACGGCAAGGGCGGCGACCTCATCTACCGGTGGGGCAACCCTGCCGCCTACAAGCGCGGCACCACCGGCGACAAGCAACTTGTCCAACAGCACGACGCCCAGTGGATTCCCGACGGCTCTCCCGGCGCGGGTCACATCACGATCTTCAACAATGGCTACGACCGCGGTTGGTCGAGCGTGGAAGAGATCGTGCCGCCGGTGGACGCCGCCGGCCGTTACATCCTCGAACCCAGCAAGGCCTACGGGCCGGAGAAGCCCTTCTGGCATTACGAGGCGAAAAACCGCGCCGACTTCTTCTCCTCCGAAATCTCCGGGGCGCACCGGCTGCCCAACGGCAACACGCTCATCTGTGCCGGCGTCGTCGGCCACCTCTTCGAGGTCACCCCTGCCGGCGAGACGGTCTGGCAGTACGTCAACCCGATGGTTCGCGGCGGCATCCTCGCCCAGGGCGAACTTCCCGGCAAGGACATGCGCGGCCACCTGTGGAACGCCGTCTTCAAGGTCCACCGCTACGCGCCCGATTATCCGGGCCTCGTCGGCCGCGACCTGACCCCCAAAGGCGTCATCGAATTGCCCGCGTCGCAAAAAGGCAAGACGGGCCTGGACAAGGTGGACGAGCAGCCGCGCGACCAGAGCGGCGGCCCCGGCAAGGGCGGCGGCCCTGGCGGCCGCGGTCCTGGCGGAGGTCCGCGCGGCGGCGGTGGCGGCGGCGACCGGCCGCCTCCGCCCCCTGGTCCCGACCGTCCCGGTGAAGGTCCGCAAGAGCAATAAGGAGCCCAACCATGCGGCACGTACTGATCTTCTTTGTCCTCGCAGCGTCGCTGACCCTGGCTGCCAGTTCGGCCCTCGCCTACGAGAGGCTTCAGGGCCCCACGGAACTGCTCTACTGCAACAAGGACAAAGCCTTCAACGGCTACACGCTCTTCGGCGTCGGCGGGCGCACGTTCCTCCTGGACATGGAGGGGCGCGTCGTCCACACGTGGCCCATCGGCACGAATCCGCACCTGCTCGACAACGGCAATATCCTCGATGCCGGCAAAGACGACCCCAGTGGCTTCCAGGGTTTCAAGGAGGTGGACTGGGACGGCAAGACCGTCTGGGAATACACCGAGAAACGCGAAGGCTACGCGCCGCACCACGACTGGGTGCGCATCTTCAACAAGACGCTCGGCGCCTGGACCACGATGTATATCGCCAACCGCTCGATCACCCACGAGCAGGCGATAGCCGCAGGGTGCGATCCGAAGAAAGGGCCGTACCGCGACGGGCAGATGGACGCCGTCGTCGAAGTGGACATGCAGGGCAACATCGTCTGGGAGTGGTGGTTCTTCGACCATGTCATTCAGGACGTCGACCCAGCGAAACCGAACTATGTCGGCCAAGGTAAGACCGTCGCAAACTACCCCGGCCGCATCAACATTAACATGCCGGGCCGGCCGCTGAAGCGAGATTGGCTGCACTGCAACTCCATCGACTATAACCCCGACTTGGGCCAGGTCGTCATCAACTCGGTACAGGGCGAGTTCTACGTCATCGACCACGGCAAGACGTTCGTTGCCGGCGACCCGAAAAAGAGCATCGTCCTGGCAGCGGGTCCCGCGGGCGACTTTCTCTACCACTTCGGCGATCCTGCCCGGTACGGGCAAGGCGACCCGCCGCGCGTCCTGGAGAACTGGGACAACGCCACCTCGGGCCACAAGCAGATGGGCGGCTCGCACCACGTGACGTGGATTCCGGCCGGCCTGCCCGGCGCAGGGCATTTCATGGTCTTTAACAACGGGCAGTACCTCTTCGAGCGAACACCGCAGTCCTCGATCCTCGAGATCAGCGGCTTCCTCGACTCAAGCGGCAAGGATACCGGCCGCTACGTCAATCCGCCCGATGCCGGCTACACGCAGGTCCGCTACGACAAGGACACGCACAAGTCGCCGCGCCTCATCTCCAGGCAGGTCGTCTGGAGTTACCAGTCGAAGAACAACCACGGGTTCTTCAGCCACATCGGCTCCAGCGGCCAGCGCCTGCCGAACGGCAACACGTTTATCTGCTCCGACACCGAGGGCCACTTTTTTGAAGTGACCGCGACCGGCGAACTGGCGTGGGAGTACATCAACCCCGTCACGCGCGACGGCGCAGTGAAAGTGCTCGGCGACGTTCTGCCTATGACGAACTCCGTCTTCCGCGCCTTCCGCTACGGCCCTGACCATCCGGCGCTGAAGGGCCGCGACCTGACGCCCAAGGGCACGATCACCGAACGGGCCGCGCAGGGCATCGACGCCCGGCCCCAGGGGCGGGGGCCGGGAGATCGTCCGCGGGGGAGCGGAGATGGCCGCCGGCCCGGCGACCGTCGGCAAGAGGGAACCGATGCACGCCGGCCGCCCCCCGCCGAAGGCGGTGGGCAAGGGCCAAGGCGAAATCCCGACACGGGCATCCCGCAACAGCCGTAGCCGTAGGAAACGCGGCCGATGACACAACCGATCACTCGCAGAGAGGCCCTGATCTTGGTGGGCGCCGGCGCAGCCGGCCTGCTTTACCCGAGCCTGTTCGCTGAGGCTGGCGAGCGTCGCGCCGGCCGGGCCGAAGAAGACGGTCCGCACAGAGGCAAGGGCGGACCGACAACGTTGCCCGCGGAAGTCGCGGCGTTTGAGCCCCTCTCGATTGTCCTTGGCCGACCGACGGACAAATCGGTCACGGTCAGCGTTATGGCCGCTGAGGCGCGGGAGGGGTACATTGAGTACGGCCGGGCGCCCGGCGACTACACCGGCAAGACCGGCCTCACGAAATTCGCCGCCGCGGCGACGGAGATCCTGTTGGACGGGCTGGACCGCGACCGGCCGTACTTCTACCGGCTGCAACATCGCGGGCCGGGGGAACCTGTATTCACCGCCGGGCCGGAGCACCGGTTCCACACCCAGCGCTCGCCGGGCCGCACGTTTGTGTTCGAGATTCAGGGCGACTCGCACCCCGAGCGCCCGCAGCAGTTCGACCACGCGCTCTACGCCCAGACGCTGCGGGCGGCTGCGGCCGATCGCCCCGACTTCTACGTGGCACTCGGCGACGACTTCAGCGTCGACACGCTCCGCACCGTCAGCGCCGAAACCGTGGCACAGCGCTACAGCCTCCAGCGCCCGTTTCTGGCATTGGTCGCGCAGTCGTCGCCGCTCTTCCTGGTTGGCGGCAACCACGAGCAGGCGGCCGCCTGTAACCTCGACGGCACGCCCAACAACGTCGCCGTCTGGGCGCAGACGGCCCGAAACAAGTTCTTTCCGCAGCCTGCGCCAGACGGCTTCTACACCGGCGACACAACGCCCGTGGAGTTCATCGGACCGCTCAGGGACTACTACGCATGGACGTGGGGCGACGCGCTCTTCGTCGTGATCGACCCGTACTGGCACTCCCCCAAGCCCGTGGACAACGTCCTTGGCGGCGGCCCGAAGACCCGCGACATGTGGGCGATCACCCTCGGCGACGAGCAGTACCGGTGGCTCAAGAAGACGCTGGAAGAGAGCAAGGCCAGGTATAAATTCGTCTTCGCCCATCACGTCCTTGGGACTGGTCGCGGCGGCATCGAGCAGGCCGGCCTCTTCGAGTGGGGCGGCAGAAATAAGAAGGGCGTCAATGAGTTTGCCCAGAGGCGGCCGGGGTGGGAACTGCCCATCCACCAACTCATGGCCCGTAACCGCGTGACCATCTTCTTCCAGGGGCACGACCACGTGTTTGCCCGACAGCAACTCGACGGCGTGGTGTACCAGACGCTGCCCGAGCCGGCCGACCCCTATTACGCCTTCTACAACAAGGACGCCTATCGCACCGGCGACGCCTTCCCAGGCTCCGGCCGCGTGCGTGTGACCGTCTCGCCACAGGTCGTGCGCGTGGAGTACGTCCGCTCCTACCTGCCGAAAGATGCGACCCCGGAGCACCCCGACGGCGAGGTCGCGTTTGCCTACGACATCCCGGCCGACACGCAGCACTTACCGAGGAACGTCAACGGCGTTGGAACCCTCGGGAACAACAGCACCACCGGTAAGACCGAGTATGCCCCGGCAACGGCACCGATGAGCCCACGCCGGCAGTTTTGAAGTTACCACGGACCACCCAGCGCCCACTACGTAGGTAGGAAGGGGCCAACCGGCTGCGAGAGAACCTTCAGCAGACAAGTCGCCACGACGCGGTACTGGCTATCGGCCGGCGTTGGGTTGCTTGTGGCGGTTCTGGCCGGCGGGATTGCCTTGGCGGACACGGATCCCGACGGGCCGGCGCAGGGCCGAGGCAAGGGGTAACTACGTCCGTTGCGTCCACAATAATGTTAACCAACCGCTCGGGAGGCCTAGCGTAATGTGATGAAGCGTGTTGGTTTCGTGTCCCAAGGGTCCTTTTTTTAAGGAGTGTACCGATGCAACGTCTTCCAGCACTCATTGTGATTTTGGGCATCATCGCGATTGCCGCCCTTGCCCTGCAAGCGACCGCACAGAACGGCCCCCCCCCGGGCGGTCCGGCCGGTGGCCCGGCCGTTGGCGGTCCAGGCGCTGGCGGCCCGGGCGGCCCAGGTGGTCCCGCCGGCGGGTTCCAGTTGATCCCGCGTTTTGCGCGAGAGAATCTGAACCTAACGGAAGATCAGCAGAAGCAGATTGCCGAACTCGAAAAAGAGACCAAGGCCAAGCTCGGTAAGATCCTGACGGCCGAGCAGGTGAAGATACTCGAGGAGGCTCGCCCCCCACGTCCGGGTCAGGGCGGCCCCGGTGGAAAGGGCGGTCCCGGTGGCGGTCCCGGTGGCGGTCCGGCCGGCGGTCCGGACGGCGGCCAGTCGTCCCGGCCCCAACGCCCTGCTTCGGAATAGCGTATCAATTGGAACTGTGGTGCATGCGCCCGAGCCGCCTGGCGGCCAGACGCATGCACCACACCCTATTCATGAATGCCTGACTGCTGCGGAGGAAACGATGAATCGGCACGCGTGGGCGATGCTGCCATTTCTGCTGTCGATTGTGCTGGCACACCCGGCCACGGGCGCCGATTGGCCGCAGTATCGCGGCCCGAAGGGCAATGGCATCAGTTCCGAGGCCAAGGCCCCGCTGGAATGGAATGACACGAAGAATATCAAGTGGAAGACCGCCCTTCCTGGCCCCGGTTCGTCGAGCCCGATCGTTTCCGGCGGCTACGTCTTCGTGACCTGCTATTCCGGCTACGGCGTCAACCCCGAAGTGTCGGACAAGATCGAGAGCCTTAAGAGGCACTTGCTGTGCCTGAAGATGGACGACGGCAAGGTCGTATGGTCGCGCAGCGTGGACGCCGTACTTCCCGAAGACGCCTTTTTTGGCATGGGAATCACCGAGCACGGTTACGTCTCGAGCACCCCGGTCACCGACGGTGAGCGCATCTACGTGTTCTTCGGCAAGACGGGCGTCCTGGCGTTCGACTTCCAGGGCAAAGAGTTGTGGCGCGCGGATGTGGGCCACGAATCGTCGAAGCGCCGCTGGGGCTCTTCCGCCAGCCCGATCCTTTATCGGGACACGGTCATCGTCAATGCGTCGGAGGAGAGCCGGTCGATCCGCGCCTTGGACAAGATGACAGGCAAGGAAAAATGGAAGGCGGAGGCGGCAGGTCTGGAACTGACCTATGCGACGCCCCTGGTCGTCGACCTCCCCGACGGCCGTAAAGAACTCGTGATCGGCGTTCCCAGCGAAGCGTGGGGCCTGAACCCCGATACCGGCAAACTCGTCTGGTACGCTGACACCAAACTAAGCGGTAACGTTGCGCCCAGCCCCGTGGCGCAGGACGGAATCGTCTACCTGATGGGCGGATATCCCGGGCAACAGACCGTGGCGATTCGCGCCGGCGGAAAGGGCGACGTCACCAAGAGTCATATTCTATGGAGCAGCCAGGTCAGTTCGTACGTCCCGTCGCCCGTCCTCTTTAGCGGCAATCTGTACTGGGTGAATGACATGGGACTGGCGAACTGCATCGAGGCAATGACCGGCAAGTCCATTTATCGCGAGAAACTTCCCCGTGTCGCCGGCGCCAAGTCGGGAAAGCCATACTATGCTTCCGTCGTGTTGGTCAAGGACCGTCTTTATGCCGTAAGCCGCGCCGGCGACACCTGCGTTCTGCCGGCAAAGCCGGCATTCGAGGTCCTCGCCCAAAATCCGCTCGCATCCGACACGTCCGATTTCAACGCCTCTCCGGCCGTCAGCGACGGAAAGATACTGCTTCGCTCCAACCGGTTTCTCTACTGTATTGCAGAGGAGTGAAATAATGAGGCCGATGAATAAGATGATCCGGGCACTCATTCTAGGCGGCATCCTCCTGTCCGGCCTCCGTGCCACGGCTGTGGCGGCGCAACCGGCCAGCCCCCGGGAGAGTCCGCCGGATAGTCTGTCGGGTCGGCTTGCCGGACACGCGGGTGGATACACCCTCGTTGATACCGGCCAGACGAAGTGCTACGACAATTCTAGAGAGATTCCAGCGCCGAAACCGGACGAGCCGTTCTACGGTCAGGACGCCCAGTTCCAAGGGCATCCGGCCATTTATGTCATCAGCGCCGACGGCCTCACTGTTTTCGACCAAACCACCGGCCTGACCTGGCAACGCAGCCCGGACACCAACGGCGACGGGGCGCTCGCTCGGCAGGACAAAATGACCTGGCCCCAGGCCCAGGCGTGGCCCGCGAAACTCAACGCCGCCCGGTTCGGCGGGTTCGACGACTGGCGCCTGCCGTCCATCAAGGAACTGTATTCGCTCTTCGACGGCCGCGGCACCGATCCCAGCGGACCCTCCGGCGCGGACACCTCCCGGCTGACGCCCTACATCGACACGAAGTTCTTCAAGTTCGCCTACGGGGACACGAGCAAAGGCGAACGCCTCATTGATTCCCAATACGCGTCGAGCACCAAGTATGTCGGCAAGTCCGCTCGCGGGTTCGACAAACTCTTCGGCGTCAACTTCGCAGACGGCCGCATCAAAGGGTACGACCTGCAAATGCCGGGCGGCATGGACAAGGCGCTCTTCGTGCAGTGCGTGCGCGGCAACCCGCAGTACGGCAAGAACGATTTCCACGTCAACGCCGACGGCACCATCACCGATCGCGCCACGGGCCTCATGTGGTCCAAGGCCGACAGCGGCAAGGGCATGAACTGGCAGGATGCGCTCGCCTGGGTCCAGAAGAAGAACGCGGAAAAGTATCTCGGCCGTAACGATTGGCGGATGCCGAACGTCAAGGAACTGCAAAGCATCGTGGACTATGCCCGGTCTCCCGACACGACCCAATCCGCCGCCGTTGATCCGGTCTTCAATTGCACCCGGATCACCAACGAAGGCGGCAAAGCCGATTATCCCTTCTACTGGACAAACACGACCCACGCGGGATTGATGGGCGGCGGGGCCGGCATGTACGTGGCCTTCGGCCGCGCGGCGGGTTGGCTCTCAGCGCGCGTCTTGGCCGGCGGCGCGCCCGACCAGCGTGGTGGTCCCGGTCGTGGCGGTCCCGGGCCTGGTGGTCCCGGCCCTGGCGGTCCTGGGCCGGGCGTGGGGCCGGGAGCAGGCCCGCAGGCAGCCGGCTCCGACGACTACCAGTTCGCCGACGTTCACGGCGCCGGGGCGCAGCGCAGCGACCCCAAAGCCGGCGACCCGCGGAATTTTCCGCATGGCCGCGGCCCGCAGGGCGACGTCATCCGCATCTACAACTTCGTCCGCGTCGTGCGCAGTGAGGTGAAGTGAACCAGTTGAAGGGAACAACCCGATAGAGAGAACTCTTGATTACAGCGCTGGTGCTTGGTTTGTCGGCGCTCATCGCACTGGCGCAAGAGAAGATGTCCGGCATAGCACTGATCCCCGCCGGCACATTCCAGATGGGCGACCATCACGGGTTCGTGGATCAGAAGCACGGCAGCGATAAGCCCGGTTGTTCCTCCCCGCCCTGCACATCGGCCAGGAAGAGATAAAGGCCAAGCGTCGACGTTCTCAATGCCTCGATACGCTTGGTCTTCGCTCCCGAATCCGTAATCTGGTTGCGCGTGCCGCTGGAGACGGACCGCCGCATCTTCACGCCGCAGGCGCGGGCCAGTTACGTCTGGAAGAAGACCTACAAGAACCGCACGGCCGTCGAGCGCGTCAACAGCCGGCTGGACGTGTCGTTCGGGTTCGAGCAGCACTTCATCCGGGGCCAGGCCAAGATGCGGCTGCGGATGGGCCTGGTGCTGGTGGCCCAGATACCTTCCCACCGGCGCCCGCACTATCCACTCACCGAACGCATGGCCATCCTGGAACTGCGGGCCGCGCGCGGATGCCCGTCGTCACGCTGCGACGCGTGGCCTGACGATTCGCGTGTCGGCCCAGTCGTTCACGGCCGCAGTCGCGGTGCGCCCGCACCATGAAATCCTGCTGCGAAAAAACGTCGTGCCGCCTTCTTGATGTGCCGTGCCACGCCACGTGAACACCAAATCCGACGGAAAACCTGCATCTTGCCCTTTCAAACAGCCTAACGAACGGCGAACGTAATCTCGTTGGACCAGTATAGTGGCCGGGGCAACCCCGCCATCCTGACACTGCAATCACGGTATCTTCGGAGCCTCAGGCTGGAAATACCCATCCGTGAGCGTCTTCAGGAACGCAACGATGTCGTCCTCGTCCTGTGGGCTCAGGCGGAG